>CAZISK010000789.1:0-4348 GCA_964541355.1 uncultured Candidatus Obscuribacterales bacterium | reverse complement strand
ACTGAAGAAAACCGGATCCAGTGGTAATCAGATCTTGCCTGATCTCCAAATCATCAGACATTTTGCACTCGCCCCGCTCCACAGCCATGAGAAAGCTGACCAGAATCGGGACCTTGATCATGCTGGCGGCGGAAAACGCCTGCTGCCCATTAAAGTCGACATACTTTCCGGACGACAGATTGATCGCAAAGACTCCCGGCGTCACACTCTTAGGCTTGCCTAATTTCGACAGCTCTCCCGCTAGCTGATCGAGCGGTGTAGTCAGACGGAATGGCGGCTCGATAACTACCTCACGCTCTTGCCCTAACGTCAGATCGACAGGCACCCCGGGGTAACGAAAGAGTGCCTGTCCAAGGAGCAGCAAACAAGACACGACAATTCCAAAGATCAGCTTCTGACCAGGCGGCCTGGGGCGAAACTTTCTCTTCTTTTTCCGGGCTTTCTTTTTCTTAGTAAACAGATCGTGGAGTGGAAACTTCGAAGCTTTCACCGGGAGCTTTCTTTCCGAATGCCGCTTCGAATCCGATTCGGTCGCATAACCGGAAGTGCAGGAATGGGGAGGTCCTGATTGAATAGCTGTGCTGGAATCCTGGGATTTTTCACGCGTGGCGCCGGGCGGCATCGTCATCATCCGTAGTATCGCCTTTGCTTAGATAGAAACTGGATATATCCATCGAGAGAGCGGTAGCTCTTATTCTAACGCTTCAATCTCCAGTTGAGTAGCGCAAAGTTGTAATTTCATTTTAGCCACCATATTTGGGGCTAGGCCCTGTTAGAATCGCCTGCACGCGGCACGAATAGATAGAGCATTAGAAAGACAAGCGTAGAGACGCTGACCAGATATTTCATGTCCACAGAGATATCGGTTCTCGGCGAGATAAATCCTTCTATACATCCGGCGATTAGCAAGATCGGCACGCAGCCGGCGAACAATCCTACTGCTCGCTTGCAAGCTTTCCTGAAAGCATCCAGACGCTTGTATTGTCCTGGAAACCACAGAGACTTTCCGATAATCAGTCCAGCTGCGCCACTAACAAATATGGCGGTGAGCTCGAGCACCCCATGTGGTGCCACGAACTGAGTTAGTCTGTCCGCCATCCCATTACATTGACAGAGCCCAAACACCGTGCCGATCGACAATCCATTGACGAACAGTACGTAAATGGTGCCTAACCCAAAGGTCAAGCCAAGAACAAACGCCATAATAGCAACCCTAATGTTATTGGTGGCAATCAAGCTAAACATCGTAGGACTTTGCTCCTGCACGGAATCGGTCCACATTTTCTTCTGGTTAATCGTATTCCACATGTCCTCCGCCACAAGAGGATGGCCTTTAGCTGTTTCGAGCTGGGCGAACTTGGTATCATCGAGAACAGCAAAATAGCTGCCCACGGCGGGAAGCAAGAAGATAGACGTGGAAAGCACGAGATAAAGCACGTTGTCGCGGACAAGCTTTGGGAAACCCTGCCAAAGAAATCTGAACAGGTCGGCCCAGCGATTTCTGTTGGTCTGATACACTTGGTTGTGAGCTCTAACAACCAGATTGTTGAGGTATGTTTGCACGTCAGAACTAAGCTTTAACGCCCTGGCTCGGGACAGATCGGCAGAGGTGCTTCGATACAACCGACCGAGCTCTTGCAGCTGCTGACGATCGAGACCAGACACGCCCCGCTTGTCGGTAAGCTTCAACAGCTCCTCCAGCTTTTCCCAGGTCACCCTTCGAGTTTTCAGCCAACGTTCGACATTCATATAAATGCAAAGCCCCGATTATTCAATCTCTACCCCGGAAAATGTCGACCTACACTTGGAGCTTGCCGGCATCGGCAATCGGATTCTTGCAACGCTGATAGATACAACCAATAGTATGGTAATCATCCTGTTGGCCTCACTGGCTTTATTTCTTCTATCCTTTTTTGTAAGCCAGTTTCATATCTTGCCCATTCCGCAAAATACAATTTATATGGTTGCGGCAATGATCGCCATATTTATCGCCTTCTTCGTCAATTTTGGCTACAACATTCTCTTCGAAGGACTCTGGAACGGTCAGACGCCCGGAAAGAAGATCGCTCAAATTCGAGTTATCGAAGCCAACGGACAACCGGTTGGCTGGGCGGCCGTCTGTATCCGAAATATTGTCCGTGTAGTCGACACCGGGCTCTTGCTCATCGGGCTGTTGGTAATGCTTATCGACAAGAATGAAAGGCGACTTGGCGATCTCGCCGCCGGTACACTGGTAATCCGCGAGCGCAAATCAGACCTGACCACCTCCGACATCAAGCTTCTGTACGACGCGCAAAGTGACGCTACCCTGGATATCGGCAGAATCACCCCTGAGGAGTACGATCTTTTGGCTCGCTTCCTCAAACGCAGGGCAAGCTTATCCACAACACACCGTCCGGTGGTAGCAAAGCAGCTGGAAACATACTTCCGAGAGAAGCTGGCGGAGCCAGTCGTCGCCGATGAAGGCAACAAAAATGAGAACACCGAAAGATTTCTGGAAAAGGTCTTCCTATCCTATCAAGCCCGAGGGCTGGAATAGACTGCTCGTGCACCGCGTTACTTTCGCGTGACGGCATCGGCTGTTAGATGGAAAAAACTGGAGGCTGATTACTCAATCGTCATCAGCCTCACCAGTGATACCACTTTAGCGATCAGAACTAACGCTCGCCGATAGGAACGTACTTCAGATCCATCTTGCCGACATACTCGCCTTCCGGTCGAATCAAGCGATTGTCTTCAAGCTGCTCGAGAATATGCGCTGCCCAACCGGACATCCGGCTGATCGCGAAGATTGGCGTGAACAGATCGCGTGGAATGCCGAGCATGTAATAGACCGATGCCGAGTAGAAATCGACATTGCAATTGAGACCTTTCTCTTCTTTTGCAAGCTCTTCGATCCTGGCGGACATTTCATACCACTTGGTTTCACCGGCTCCGCGTCCGAGCTTCTCGGACATCTTGCGTAAGTGAAAGGCTCGTGGATCTTGGACTTTGTAGACGCGATGACCGAAGCCCATGAGCTTCTTGTGGTCTTCGAACATCTTCTTGATGTATGAGTCGACTTTCGAAAACTCACCGATCTCGAGAAGCATTTTAATAACTTCCTGGTTGGCGCCGCCATGGAGCGGTCCTTTCAATGTGCCGATCGCAGCCGTCACAGCGGAGTGCATATCGGTCAATGTCGCCGCCGCTACGCGAGCAGCGAAGGTGGAAGCGTTGAGTTCGTGCTCGGCATGCAAAATGAGCGCGACATCGAGCGACTTCACAGCGACTTCATCAGGCTCTTTGCCGGCATGAAGAAGATGCAGGAAGCTAGCTGCCGTCGAGTGATTCGGCTTCGGATCGACAAGCTCGCGATTATTGCGAATGCAATCCCAGTACGCGACGATAGTCGGAAGCTGTGCCGTCAATCGGGTCGCTTTGCGCACGTTGGCGTCACGATCGTTGTCGTTGGCGTCCGCATCGTACATGGAAAGCATGGAGGTGGCCGTTCTCAGCACTTCCATCGGAACGGCCTCTTTCGGCCATTGCTTCATCATCTTCACGATTTGTTCGGGAAGTCGGCGATTGGCGCCCAGCTCTTTATGTAACTTCTCTAACTCTGCCTTGTCTGGCAAGCGACCGAACCAGAGCAGATAAACGACTTCTTCGAATGTCGAATGCTCTGCCAGGTCATCGATGTCGTAACCCCTGTAGATGAGGCGGCCTTTATTTCCGTCTACTTTGCAAATAGACGACTCTGCTGCAATAACGTCTTCTAGACCCCGCTTAACCGGCATATCCTGCTCCCACGAATCTATATGTCTTTAGTCTGGATTTATACACTAAATGACAACTGCTTTCGGCGACCATAGTCTTATCTTCATGGTGTTGGTCAATGACTACAATTGTTTGTGATGTTATCAAACCGATCGGGACATCGATTAAGCGGCAAAAACAAGGCTAGATGAGCATAAACACAAACCGCAATAGAAAACAGCCAGGCCAAACACTCCAGCCGATCCTCGACAACGAGCGGCTCGGCTCAAGAAATCAGCTACGTTTAACGACCTGGATTATTGCAGCAATGGCGGAAGTTCTGGGTCAAACCGGACGATCGCTCACGGATTTAGAGCGGCCAATACTTGCCATTGCAGCAGCGTTGGCGCTCGCCAAAAGAGGTATCAAACCAGCGCATCTGAACAACACGTTCCTGGGCTCGTTGATCGACGATTTCGTCGATTTGCTTCATATCAGCGATCTAAGGATCGACCACACGGAGTTCGGCAGATGCCTGTCTGCAACCGCCGATCCAGCACTTGTCGAGGATCACAAGCGCTGCCGAGAAAAGCTCCTCAAAACTCTATCG
>CAZISK010000788.1:0-4352 GCA_964541355.1 uncultured Candidatus Obscuribacterales bacterium | reverse complement strand
TGAGAATGTAGGTCTTGGTTACGTGGTTGGTAAGAGATTGTGTGGGGTGTTGTTTGCTTTGTTGTTTTTTGTTTGGTTGTGGTTATGGTTATTTTTTCGTTTCGTTTGAATGTGTTGTTGTTCTTTGTTTGGTCGGTGCTCCCGATGCCGAAGCGCGGCACAAAAGCAAGTCCCATGCCGGAAAGAATTGGCAAAAACATCGAATAGCATTCAAGCGTTCGGCTTCTTCAAGGCATTCGTCGCGCAGGCAGATTGCCAGAAGGTTTCGACCCCGATATAGACCGCAGCAGGAGATCGGCGCTCTGGTCATGACTGAGGGTGGAGAGACTGTGGTTGACCAGCTCTCTACGGCCGAGTTCAATCCTGCTTCTGCCGTGAAAATCATCACCGCCTACGGTGCATTATCAAAATTTGGACCCGACTACCGATTTACGACCGATCTCTATCTAGATGGATCTCTTGATTCGGAATCAGGGGTTTTTACTGGAGATCTCTATTTAAAGGGATTTGATCCTGACTTCGAGAAGAAAGATGCGGAGGAGCTGGCCAGGGGGCTTGCTGATGCCGGTATCCATCAGATTGAAGGGAAGCTTATTGTCGAGCCTGGATTCTCATATAGATCCGACCCCAACCCGCTGAGCTCTGCCAAGAGCGTGGCGAGGATTATGCATGGCGGTCGGGCAGGCAAAGTAGCGGTAAAGAAGGGTGTGCAGATCGGGATTGCCCCAGCGGACGCCTGGAGTGCCGGACAATTCGAATCGGAGACGCTACGCGAGACTCTCAAGAGAATGATGAGCTATTCGCTCAATAGAGTCGCGGAGCAAGTCGGACGCACGGTAGGCGGTGTCAATCAGCTTGAAGAGCGAGTTGCACAGGAAGCCGGCTTGGCGCCTGGTTCGCTAAAGCTTGCTAGTGCAAGCGGACTGGGCCAGAGCCGTGTAAAACCATGCGACATGATGATGATACTGAAGGGACTCCGATCGAAGCTTCAGTCCTACAGCATGGACTATCAAGACATTTTTCCCGTTGCCGGTATCGATCCGGGCACGCTGGACGAACGGTTCACAGGAAAGTTCGAACGTGGAAGCGTGGTCGCGAAGACCGGAACACTACCAGGCACCGATGGTGGTACCAGTGCACTGGTTGGCATGTTTCGTTCTCAGAAAGAAGATCTGTATTTTGTGATCTTCTGTTGGAAAGGAAGTGTGGTCGGATTCCGCGGACAACAAGACGCAATGATAAGGCAGCTTCAGGCCAAGCGCGGTGGACCGAAAGCATTCGAGTATTATCGCAAGCCGGCCGAACAGCTTGGCTCTTTTTAGAATACTGTCGGTTATATTGGAAAACGTAAAGTCAATCGTATAGCGGTGGTCTTCAGGGCCTAACGATCTTTCGGTTTCACGATACCATCGATGCACTCTCGAGCGGATTTTTCGTTCAACGGTAGCGATGGAACTATTCGACCAGTCTCGCTGATCAAGCGATTTGTACCATCAGGTAGCGTCACGAAACCTTTGAAGCCATTGCGGGCCGTCGGCAGTAAGGTTATCTTCTGATACTCGGACGTGTCCACCAGGGAGTAGACTGTCTCGCCATTAGTTCTTGTTTCGAGCCCCTTCACCGCGCCATATGCGGAAGGATGGCTAAATGCGAACTGCTCTTTGATCGACTCGTCCTTCATTATTGTCGAGGTGCCGTCCTTGGTCGTCTTAACGATTGGACCGTTGCCGTTGAGTGGAAGTTCGACTTTGCCACCGTCTGCCAGCATATAGACGTTCTTGTCTTTGGTTCGGTGGACTTCTAAAACTTTGTCCGTGAGCGATGTTGTGTGACCGCTCTTATAGCCTTCTATTCGGTTACCGTTGGCGGCTTTGGTAATGTAGTCGCCGTTTTTGTAGAAAATCGTTTGCTCACGATTGGGTTTGGATTCGATTTTTACCCAATCTCTCGGTTTTAGCAAAGGATCTTCAGCGGCACGCGTGTGAACTATACTTCCATCGCTGAGAAAAGACTGCTCGGTTTTTTCCTTTGCATTTTTGATCACGCTATGAATGGTTCTGGTGTTGTCGTATTTTTCAGGAGTACTATATATGGTGCACTCCCCTCGAGCTCCTAGATCAAGCTTGATTTGCCCCGGCAGACGGGTTCGACTGTACACCGTTCCATAGAATGGATGATTGAACGGTGGTTTGAAATTTTCCACAAAGCGATCGACTTGCTCCGTCTTCTTTGCTTTGCCGTTTTCAAGTTCGCTGAGATCGAGCTTGCCATTGTTCTCTTTGAGGGAAAACGTTTTGGCGTCCTCGGTAAGGTATGTTAGTGTGCCGTTGCTGAAGTCGATCCGAGCAACTTTACCCTTATCGGTGGATGCGCTGCCTTTTGCGTGCAGCTCGATCATGGTACCGGTTGTGGTGCGCCACAATTGAGTGCCGTTGGGAAGCTCCTCGAAAAATTTGCTTTCAAAAGGGCCGCCTGCAAAATCAGTTTTGATGGGCTTGTCCAGGTCATAGACTGTATTTCCGTCACGCTTCGTATAGACCTTGCTCCCGCCCGGGTGTTCAGCGAGTGCGAGAAGCTGACCATACTGGGAAGGTTTTCCGTTCGGAAATGTGACCGGATCGTAGAACGTAATCTTCGTGCCCTTGGGATGAACTCCGTAGTCTTCGTCGATTACGACGATTCGGGAGCTGTCAAATCCGCGCTCGACAGACTTGATCTTTACCTGGGTGCCGTTAATGTTTATAGTTTCCGGCTTTGCTGGAGGTTGTTTGTCCCCGGGCTTTTGTTGTTCGGGTGCTGGTTGGTCGAGGTCTAGCTCGCCGACAGGTTGCTGCTCTGTGACTGCTGCAACCTGAGTTTGAGATCTTTCGTATGCCGTCGCCGTCGATGAGCGCATCGATTGCGGGAGTGACTGCAGATACTCGTTAAGGAGAGTATTGCTGACCTGGTCCTTAATCTCGTTGGAATGCGCAAAATCGGAAAAACGGTGAGCTGAGTCAACCGGACTGGAGTCCTCAGGTGAAAAAGTTGAGGTTTTGCTCATGGACGTTTCGTTCTAGGGTCAGGTGTGCCGAATGTGATCTCTTTGCCGCGCTGCTGATCCTACATTGACTAGATATGTGATCGCAATGTGGTTATTCCCAATCGTTGTGCCGACCCTGCTTTTGAGTTGGCAAGTACTGCAATATATCAAGTTTTCCCAGGAGTGGTTGATACCATAATCGGTGTCATTCTGCGGTGTGAAAATGTGGTTTTAACCTTCACTGATTTTCCAAACTTGCAATTTGCGACAGTTGTCTACTTCAGCTAAACTATTGTGAGGCTGGTCGGGGGGTAATGGACTAATCTTATGTCGGAAGAACTTGCCAAGGTCAGGAGCGCCCTGGTAGATGCCGTGGCTGCGAAGAAGCTGATTGCCGAGAAGCTGGCCCAGGCGAAGGACGATCTGGCGAAGTGGAGGAAGCGGTTATCATCGGTCGATCCCGTCTCGGAGCCGCAGGTAGCCCAAGAAGTACAGGATCGCATCAGGCAGCTCGAGGTGATTTCTGCTGAGTGGCAGGCTGACTATATGGCTCAGGAAGATCTCGAAGCTCAGCTGAAGCAGACGATCTTTCGCCTTGAGCATAGCGTGCCGCAGGCCCAGATACCGATGATACCCAACTCGGATGATGCCGACGCTACCATTCAGCGTATGGAAGGCAAGATTCTGGAGCAGGAGGCTCTGGCGGAGCTCAGCGCGCCAGACGACAAAGAGAAAAAATTGCAATCTAAATTGCAGGAAGCTGATCTGAATGTCGAGCTTCAGGAGCTCAAGAAAAAGCTGAAAAAGGACAACACCAAGCAGCCGTAAGATCAATCGTTAATTCTGCCTCACTCATTTAGACGAGGCGCGGTAGAAGAGGCTTGTCCTCAGCACCTCCAGTCTTCCGTCCGACAGAGTTGCGACGTGATCATGTGTTGGGGACTTTGACCCTTCTGTAACTTTAATTCGGCTGGCGTACTGCTGATCGAAATTGCCTCGCGCTACTTCGAGCTGAGTCTTTGAACATGCGTTTGGTTGTCGCCCGCTATATAAAAGACGATCATTGACAACCGGCTCGGCGATTGCTTCGTCAGCTCAGAGTGATAAAATCAAGCCAAGGTATTGGTCGAAACTGAAGAACAACTTTCCAGATAAGGACGCGAAAGAGACTGCTGACATGAGCAATTCTGTTGAGCCTCTGGTCGAGACAGTCCTGGCGCATGATGCTAGTGGGCAGCATCTTTTGTTGACGCTTAAGAACTGCAAGTCAATTGATTTACTAAATGACGAACAACAGCTGACAGATTTGACTAGACGAGCTGCTGAAGCG
>CAZISK010000787.1:0-4360 GCA_964541355.1 uncultured Candidatus Obscuribacterales bacterium | reverse complement strand
GTGATAGCCGCCACCAACCGCCTCGACATGCTGGACGAAGCTCTACTTCGTCAGGGTCGCTTCGATTGCCACATCTCCGTCGATCGCCCTGATCGGCAGGGACGGGAGAAGATCTTCGCGATCCATCTGCAGGGAGTTTTGCTTGATAATGCTATCACTGCCAGGAGTCTGGCGGAGAAAACCTACGGCTACACCGGCGCAGACATCGCCGGCGTTTGCAATCGTGCGGCTTTGTGCGCTGCTGAGCGCTTCTGCGCTCAGCTCGACGCTTACGAGGCCGAGCATGGCGGCAGCAACCAGGGATTCACCGGGGCGACCGAAATCACCGAAGCAGATTTCGATGAGGGCATCGATTTCGTCAGATATGGAAGCAAGCAGACAGCTCGGCAGGCAGGAATTCTGGAAGTCGAAAAAGAGAACACTGCTGTGCATGAGGCAGGCCACGCTTGTGTTGCCGACGTAATGCCGGGTAGCGATCCAATCGTGAAGGTGACAATCGTCGGACGGAGTAAGGCGCTTGGCTACGTCAAGCAGATGCCCAACGAGGATCGTTACTCTTACGATCGTAAGCAAGCCATCTCTCGCATCGTCACTTTGATGGCTGGTCGGGCAGCGCAAGAGCTGTTGCTCGACAAGTGCGACAGCGGTGCCCAAAACGACTTCGAGCAGGCCACCGAGCTCGCCCGCAAAATGGTCATGCGATGGGGCATGTCGAGGATCGGTCACATCTCCATCGCCGATGGAGACCAGTCACGAAGCGGATTCGGCGGGTCGCCGGCTGGTTCTTGTGGTGCGAAACTGTCCGATGAAGTGGATGCCGAATGGCGTCGAATCTGCGAGGAATGCTTCAAGATTGCCAAGCAAATCATCGAATTGGATCGCGAGCGTGTTGCCCATGTCGCGAAGGTTTTGGTGCAGCGGGAGACGCTGCTTCAATCTGACTGGATTGCTCTGAAAGGCGAAGTTCCATCGAAGATCGTTGGCGCCAGTGAGCTTCACTTCAACCCGGCAATTTAGCCGATTCAGGAGAACTACATATGGCAGCCAAAATCTCTTCGGTGGCCGATCGAATTCGCGGCAGCATCGCCATCGTACTTACAATCACCGCATTCTCAATCGGCGCCAACACTGGCGATCGGCAGATTCAGGCGATCGCGGTCGTTGCCGGCATGGGGTACATGATCACATCATTGTACTACGTGTTTAAAGACGTTGACTAAGTGCGACAAGCCAGGCTGGGGGCAATCGGGCCCCCAGCCTTCGTAAGTGGAGCTTCTGGATTGAATGCACCTTCACTTGTTGTTTTGACGTTGTCTGGGAAAACGACAAGGCATAGTAGTATTTGGATCTCGCCCAAGTTATGTCGTATCCTTTGGTTTAGTCAGCCACTTCCGTGAGGTCAATCAAATTGGATGAAACCACCAGTCGTGATTCGCCTCTTCAACCAAAATTTTGATTGAGTTTTAAACTCGAAGTAAACATCCGAGAGTCCGTCATATCTCGACCGAATGAACCAGAGTCAGGTCGTTGACGAAGAAATCCAGGTCGTTGGTCCAGGAGTGGTCTGGTATCATATATGGAGCCTCGACATTGAAGTCTAAAATCTCCGACGGATCGAGATTGCTCTTTCCCGGCAGTTGGAGCCCTGCCAGTTCGAAGAAACGGATCATGGAGTCGAGGCGCTGAAAGCCGGCCAGATATGCGACCAGACTTAGATCGATTTTTCTCTCCAGGAGTGTGCGAATGAAAATGTTGCGAAGCACTCCAGCAGATACGTTCAGGCGAGCTCTTCTTGCTACGGTTCTAACCGCTGCGTCGATGGAGCTGGTGGACATAGGCTTGCCATCACCGTTGGGAAAGACGACATCGCTCTTGTTTGAATTGAACTGCCTGTTGCGCTTCTCTAGCCATTCCGTCAGGGCTCGTTTGCAGTGCGAATTCAAAGGTACTCGTCTGGTGCCAAGTTGCACGGTCGCATCTTTCGACAAATCCAGATCACTCAATTTTAGCATTCGCAGCTCACCGGTTCTCAGTCCAGCATACAATGGCAGAACAGTAAGCGCTCTGAATTTGGCAGATGGATAATTGAGAATTTCATCGATCAATTGCTTCTCTTCCATCAAATCAAGCACTCGAACTGATTTATCCACCTTCTTTCTCTTTGTTTTTGGTAGTCTGGTACCGGCTATGGTGAAGAACTGTTCGAGTGACGTAAGAGTGCAGTTGATGGAGCTTTGCTTGAGTGAACGGGCTGATTCCAGGTATCCGCAGTACGCGGTCACGGTCGCGGCAAGTTGGCTGGAATTGAGATCTTCATGTTCGACTTCAAACGAAAGACAGTATTCGTGGAATTGCGAGACTCGAAGAAGATAGACACCGACAGTCTTTGGCGAGATCCCTGTCTCTTCCAGATGCTGTTTATATGTGCTCATTGTTTGCGAAATAAGGCATTCGCATTTTAGCGAGGTTCTTTTCATATCTTTGACCTGCAGCTTGTAAGTGGAGATTACATTTTGTGCGTGACACCAAGATGACATGTCCGCAAGCATAAATTCCGGCAGATAACGGCCAGGACACAAAATTGCATGGTTGTCTTAAACTCGCCTGCTACTGGCTTTTCTGAGCCGTCATGCTTTGCGAAAGTGATTCAAGTAGAGTGCGAAAGATCTTCGGCATGGAATAGGCGATAGACATCCCGGTGGTCACCTGCGGAAGCAGTTGATTCATGGTGACGAACTCTCCATCGAGTCTCCAGAATGCTTCGTATAGATCGTAGATCTTGATCTCTTTGTTGCCTCTCTTCAACGCTTCACCCTTTACCAGGAGCATGGCGCAAATGAAACAGGCTACCAGACTGTTGAATCCGGTGAGCATCGGATATCCGGATGCAACAGGTCCGAAGTAAGTTTTCGAAAAAAGCTTGAGGCGCAGCCATCTGGTGAAGAAGCTGTTGATCTCTTGAGACGGAGCGTCTATCTTGTAATTGAGCGCCCTGGTGATGTTGACCTTCGCCATCCCGGGGATGTTAGCGTTTTTGAAAAAGACTGCGTTGATCGCGGTTGCGAAATACTCTGATATCTGTTTCGTCAACAGAGCCATTAGCCTGGGACTGGCAAAACCTTTTTTCTTCTGTTGCCAGAGGTCTTGATAGCGCGATCGAATCGCCGGATAGATCAGGTAGAGATAATAAACCATAGCAATCGTCGATTCGCTCGTTCCGGAAACCTCGCTACCCGAGCTGATCTGCACATTGAGCTCGAAGTCTTTCAACCCCTCGAGAGCTTCTTTCCTTGCAACCATGCGGCGGGCCTCGAGAATGATCTCCTCTGTTCCGATCAGTGTTTCGATGAATGGCTTATCTCCATTTTCTGCATCAGTAACGAAATCTATAAGACGATTGTCCAGATGAAAGTACTCGGACCAGGGCACCACGCAGCCGGGCGCTATAGTTACGTTGTCGAAAGGTCCGGCGGTCTCTTGCGCACTGGCAGCGATCACCTCCTCGCGCGCTCGCAAAGCTAGATGTTCTCTAGTCTTTAAATAGTAGCCGTGCAGTTTTTCCCTTTGATCGGTGAGCAGCTCACCGATGTTGCGCACCGATGCCATGCTGCTGTAAGCCACGCCAAGATAGACACCGGTTGGCGTATCGACGAAAGAATAAGGAAAGATCTGGCAGGTGCCGGGCTTCGTTGCTTCATCGAAGGTTCCGTGGATGATACAGCGACTGTCGATCAGGAACGGGCAGGCGCCGTCTGCACGCGGTTTTGTGAAGTGCGGATACTGACTGGTACCTTCGGTGAATTCTTTTTCTCTGTGGATAAACAGCTCTCTGTCTTTTAGATCCGGATGGATCGAACCCCAGTCCACATCCTTTATACGAGAGTAGTCGGCATTTGTCAGTCCCACGGACCAGCCTGTGCAGCATCGTCCGCAACCCTGGCAGTTGTAGCGGATGCCTTCGGGAATCAGCAGTTGATCGCAGCTGGATGGTGAGTCTGCGGTTGGTGCGGAATTTTCTTCCATCTATTAGTGTTTATCTTCCGGGTGGGTAGTAAGTGACGTTGAAGTCGCGAGCCTGTTTAAGGGTGCCCTTTGTTGTTGATATTCAACCACGGTTTTTTCGAACTTTAACGGCTTGGAAACTTTCAAACTCGAGCATTCTTCTTTTATGCGGCGCAGAAGACGCCGTCGATCGGCCTGCTGTCGGAGTTGATTACATGTGTTAATTTCACTGCTGTCTCCGGCTCAGACTCTTGTGAGACCGTCATCGGATCGAACGAGCGACGCATGGCGTCTCCCTTCTTGGGGAGTGTCCAAGGCATCGTTGAAATTTGTAGGACCAGCCCTGGTGAGGATCATC
>CAZISK010000786.1:0-4365 GCA_964541355.1 uncultured Candidatus Obscuribacterales bacterium | reverse complement strand
CCGGCCGTAAGCCACCAGTCTCGTTTGCAGAGACTACATTTTGTGACTCGTGCGCTGATGGAATCCGGCAATCGAGTGTTGCCGCACACACAATGAAGTACGTCACCAACATGCTGATGAAGTCTAACAATGAACCGGATGGCATCTTCTTCGCTTCTAACAGTTTGCTTGAATTCGTCAGCTATGAGGTCGATTCGTCTGGACCGAGCCTTTTTCAAAATTCTGTATTCTGATTGTTTCATAATAAGTACCCCCGTAATTTTGAATACGTTGGTTGATAGAAAAAAGTTCAACGCTTTCATCGTCGGGCTGGACGCGCTGTCAGTCCAAGTTTCCTGTGACCATGCTCCTAATTGAATGAAAAGTTCAAACCGATATCGGTTTGAACTTTTTTCATTCACGACATCGTCCGACCTGGGCAAAATAAAGTTGCATAGCCGGTTTTGGATAGATAAAAACTCCTTCTGCTGGCACAGCAGGTTGCCAGAAAAGCTAATCTAAACAAGGTTGGTAAAATTCAATGAATCAGGCAAGTCCCATCCTCTTACCAATCTGAAGATGAAGAGAGCTGTGCAGTTTATATTTCTTTGGTCTGCTGGCACGTAAATCGCATACGATCTATTATTGCTCTCTCGCTTGCTGCGGGTCTTGCCATGAGCTTGACAAGATTGGGTTATAGAGACAAATGATTAAAGCGGAGTCATTGACCAGACGGTACGGCGACGTTGTTGCCGTCGATGACGTCTCTTTTCAAATAGAGCATGGCGAGATCGTTGGACTGCTTGGTCACAACGGCGCCGGCAAAACCACAATTATGAAGATGTTGACCGGATTTTTGGAGCCTTCCTCCGGCTCCGCCACAATCAACGGTCAAGAGATTATGTCCAACCGCATAGCGGTGCAGGGGTCTATCGGATATCTGCCAGAGAACTGTCCTGTATACCCGGACATGATTGTTGTTGACTACCTTGACTATGCCTCGACTTTGCGAGGTGTGGAAAGTTCGAAGAAAACATCGCGCATCAGATATGCAATTGAAAAAACGCGATTGAAGGAGGTTGCGCTCAAGCGCGTCAATACGCTTTCTCGCGGATATAGGCAGCGTCTCGGTGTGGCGCAGGCAATTCTCAACTCGCCGGAGATTCTGATTCTGGACGAGCCCACTAATGGATTGGATCCTTCGCAGATTCAGGAGATGCGCTTGCTAATTAAGGAGTTAGCCGAGAAGGCTACTGTGGTCATTTCCACGCACATACTCCAGGAAGTGCAGGCAGTCTGCGGGCGTGTCATCATGATCAACAGTGGCAAGCTTGCTCTAGATGCTCCTATGAAGGAGTTGCGATCCAGCGATCGGTTGAGTCTGACTGTCGATCTTTCCAGGGAGAAAACGGAAGAGGTTATTCGCGCCATCGAGGGTTTGAGCATAGTCAGTGAACGCAGAGTCGAGGAGTTACATCAGTACTCGCTCAAAGTGCAAGGCGCTGATTCTCATGAAGTCGCCCCTTCCGTCGCAAAAGGTATTGTGTCGGCAGGAGGGCAGCTATTCTCGCTCCAGCCGCAAATTAGAGATTTGGAAACGATCTTTGGAGAGATTACGGCCGCTGGTCGCCTGTCTGCCGTGGCTGTCACCGATGGTGGTGGTGACGAAGTCAAGTTGCCTATTACTGATTCTGACGGTTCTGCGGCTGGTTCAAATGGCACCACAGGCGATGCAGTCTCCAAAGATGAGGTGAGCCTCGACTCCGATTCCGAGGAGGGCGGTGCTGATGAATAACATAATGCGGATCGCGCGTCGCGAATTTGCGGCATTCTTTTCGTCGGTGACGGCTTTCCTCTTCCTGGGAGCGTATCTGTTCGTCACACTCTTTGTATTCTTCTGGGTGGATCCATTTTTCGCCCGCAACATAGCGGATGCAAGACCGATGTTCGAGTGGATGCCTGCCTTGTTGATTTTGCTCGTGCCGGCCCTGACGATGCGAATGTGGAGCGAAGAACGCCGCGCCGGGACACTCGAGCTGTTAATGACCGCACCTGTTAGCGACATTGAGCTCGTGACCGGAAAGTTCTTAGCCTGCCTTGGACTAGTTGCAGTTGCGGTGACGATGACTGTGCAGATTCCGTTCACTGTGGCGTTGCTCGGCGCTCTTGACGTAGGCCCGGTCATCGGTGGCTACATTGCGACGTTGTTCCTGGCGGGAGCGTATATCGCGATTGGACTGTTCGTCAGCGCGAAAACCGATAATCAGATCGTAAGTCTTCTACTCGCCGTGCTTCTGTGCGGCATTTTCTTGATACTTGGCTCCGACTCGGTAACGAGTTTGTTTAGTGTCCAGGTCAGCGAGATCTTGAAGTTAGTGGGCTCCGGTTCTCGTTTTCAATCAATTACTCGCGGAGTAATCGATTTTCGCGATCTTTACTATTACCTTTGCCTGATGGCAATTTTCCTGACGCTAAATGTGCTCGCACTGGAACGATTGCGCTGGGCATCCAATCGCAGCAACGCCAGGCACAGACACTGGATTATCGTTGCTACTCTTATAGTCGCAAATGCGGTGGCCGCAAATTTCTGGCTTCAACAGGTGGGCTTTGCTCGAGTTGATCTAACGGAAGGGCAAATCTATACCATTTCGAATACCACGCGGCGCTACTTGATGGAGCTGAAAGAGCCTCTTTTGATTCGCGGCTATTTCAGTAAGAAGACGCATCCTTTACTTTCGCCGCTCGTACCCAGGCTGAGGGATCTCCTTAATGAGTATGCGATTGCGGGTAATGGAAAGGTCAAGGTCGAGTTCATCGATCCGCTGGATAATCCTGAATTGGAACGCGAAGCGGGTGAGAAGTATGGTATCAAGCCGGTGGTGTTCCAGACAGCGAGCAAGTATCAGGCGGCGGTGGTCAACTCCTACTTCGATGTGTTAATAAAGTATGGCGATCAATTCGAGACGCTTACTTTCCGAGACCTTATCGAAGTGAAGTCCGGAGGGGAAACGGATCAGATCGATGTCGAGCTCCGCAATCCGGAATACGATATTACCAGTTCGATCAAAAAGGTCTTATCGCAGTTCCGCTCCGAAGGCAATCTTTTCGCCGATGTCAAAGATCCGGTCATATTCAAAGGATACATTTCCGATGACGCCACTTTGCCACCGCCTCTGGTGCAGATGAAGAGCAAGCTCCTGGAGGTGCTCGAAGCGCTCAAGAAGGATTCGAAAGGCAAGCTTTCCATAGTGCTGGAGAATCCTGATGCGGACGGCGGAAAGCTTGCGAAGCAGCTGGAGACAGATTACGGATTTAGACCGATGGCGCTTGGTCTTGTCGATGCCAAGTCCTTCTGGTTCTACATGATGATGGAAAGCGGAGGACAGGTCGTGCCGGTGGCGATGCCGCAGGACATCGATAAAGTGTCCATTGATAGGAGTGTCACTGCTGCACTCAAGCGCTTTTCCAAAGGATTCATGAAGACGGTGGGTATCTGGACTGAAATGCCGGATTCCGCATTCAAGTATCAGGATCTTCCAGCCAAGCATTTCATGGCGATTCGCGAGAAGCTTTCTAGTGAGTTTACAGTAAAAAATGTCAATTTCCAGGGTGCCAAGATCGCTGGAGACATAGATGTACTGGTACTGTTGGCGCCTGACAAGATGAACGAGAAGGAGCTTTTCGCCGTCGATCAATTTCTCATGCGCGGCGGCACTGTTATTCTCTCCACCTCTCCATTTGATGTCGATTTCGAAAAGGAGCTGTCCGGCCGCCGTCTTGATTCAGGTTTGCTCGACTGGCTCAAGCACTATGGCATAGCGACTGAAGAGACGATGGTGCTTGACCCGCGCAACTCGTCGTTCCCAATACCCATGGAAAGGGAGATAGGCGACTATGTCATCCAAGAAACACGTATGGTGCCATATCCTTATTTCGTTGACGTGCGCTCGGACGGCATGGATAAAGAGAGTGGCATCATGTCGGGAATTCATCAGTTGACGGTCAACTGGCCTTCTCCAATCACTGTCGACGAAAACAAACTCAAAGGTTCCAGCGTCATCAAGTTGCTCTACAGTTCGCCTGAGTCGTGGACATCCGACAGCATCGAGATTCAACCAGACTTCAAAACATACGAGAAGCTTGGATTCGCGGAGGGTGCAAAAAAGGGACGAAAACTGATTGCTTGCGCTATCGAAGGTCAATTAGAGTCGTATTTCAAAGGCAAGAAGCCACCCTCGGTTGATGCGAATCGCAAAGACAAAGGACCGACGATCAACACAATAGTCGAGAAATCGAACGGATCATCGCGCTTGATCGTTTTCTCGTCCAACGCCTTCCTCTCCGATGAGATGCTGCAGTTAGCTTCTGCGGCGGCCGGCACCGTCT
>CAZISK010000785.1:0-4374 GCA_964541355.1 uncultured Candidatus Obscuribacterales bacterium | reverse complement strand
TTATGAGGTTTTTCATTTTCGAGTTTTTGGCTCGTTGTAGTGGTTGGCCTGGCTTGTGGCATTTACTTAAAAACAGTTGGTGTTGGGCGCACGTGCGGCGGAGAAGGAATTTCTGACTAGCCGTTCCGGACTGTTACATTTTGGGTCTCTCATAGATTTTCGCCCAAAGCGGAATTGCGGCCCAGAATGGTTTTATCGCTCGAGAAGACGGCTGAGTTGCTTCACTCATAGCAAATAACACCGGATATTTCCGTGCTTTTGCCAGTGAGTCGTTGCCTCCTTGTGAAACCCCTTCTCCGAATGCTTTAAACTGAACTATTCTTCTTCGATGTTGATCGATCGAAAATCGCCCTTCAATCGTACCTTCCATGCTATACGGAGCGTCATTATCGGGAGATATCGGTGCCTGGCTTGCATAGTCCCCCTGAAAGGCAAATGTTCTAATACGGTCGCCTGATTCTATTGGCGTCATTCTGAAGTCAGAGCGCCTGACGTCCTTTTCAGAGAACGGATGCATAATGTTTCCGACGTGGTTCAACAGCTGAAATCGCACCATCCGCGCTACCAGAGTTTGGGGCATTTTTACCGTCACTCCAGGCTGACCTGCAACCGAGAGAATTTCGTCGATCTCAGCAGGGAAAATCCACATGACGTCGCGACCAACACTGCGTTCTGCAAGAGTGGCATTGGGCGGTAAAGGGCAGATACGGCTGTAAACTTGGACGACCGATGTTGATGAATTCGCGCCGGGAGGAGCTTCCTTGATTGGGAGGGAAACAGGCTTGGGCCGCCGCGCTCGAACCGACTGCGCGGATCGCGATTTCAAAAGCGCTGATTTGAGAATCTCTATAAATTCCTCAGGGTCGTACGCCAGTCCAATTTTGTATTCGAAAGGCGTGCCGTCTGGACCGGCGACATACATCCCTTGATAGCTGCCGAATTGTTTAAAGAATCCAGTCGGCGCGTAGTCCTTCAATGCGCGCTGGGCCACGGGCCCGAACCATTTGGATGCTTCTGATTCGGCAGTTCCATAGCGACTGGGCTGCAAATGCTCTACTGCTCCGCTGACAGGTATAAAGTTTTCTTTGATGAATTTGACTACTGATTCGTTGTTCAAGAGCGCACGGCTCAAGTGCCCGTTTCCTCAAGTGGCGCCAAGAACATTGCCATCCATTATCCAAATAAACATAGGCTTATCGATCCGCTCGGATTGCAGGCGAGCCGAAAGAAGGTCGGTCTGCCAGGGTATTTGCAAGAAGCGCTCTTCTTCAGTCCTTGGAAGAACAGCGTTGATTTTTTGATCCAAAGTCATACTTTTCGTGGGCCGGCTAATCACGCATGAAGCAGCGTAAGTGTTGCATACAGCAGGAATGGTCTGCGGCTTGAGGGCAGCTACCGCACTCATAGGCACCTGCGAAATCATGTTTTCCGGGGCATCGATAGAGTATATAAAACTCTTCCATGCACCCTCTACTGCACTTCGTTGCCAGTTTTGTGTCGTTAGAGCAACAACAAGCATTTTGTTTCGAGCTGGTATAAACAAGTATTCTTGATAAACAGGCATTCCGTGCATCGTGAAGCTAACGGTCTGCATTCGTCCAGACAAGCGTCCTGAAGCTCCAACATACATGTTCTGCAACGGAGACTTTCGAACACCGCTCAATTTGGCGAACATCAAGTCACCAAACATGCGGGCGAAGTCTTCTGCCTTAAGACCACCATCGTCTATCAGGCTGACCGTTATCTCTGCCTCCACGTTAGGAGCCGGTTTACCGGAAAATTTTGCCAGTGTATCTCTGTCTGGCTGTCTCTTGACACTCCAGCCCCGAGGGTACCTTAACCTGATTCCACTAGCATCGTAGAAGTCAGCCAGATCGGCTGCGCGCTCAGCTTCAAACGCCAGGGTCGTCGAGCTAGAGCCCGTGCCCATGACCAAAATGCTGATCAAAACAAGATAGGGCAGAGGATTTAGGTTCTTCATGAAATGAAAATGCTCCTGAACTGCAAACTCTAATCGCTACCGGACATCACAAGTTTAGCGTCCGAGAGAGAGAGAGTCTCAGAGATGTTGCAATTTGACCGGGTGTTCCTGAATGAAAATAATCTAGGGCTAACTTGGTCGAGTTCGTTCCGAAAGCCGGGCACGCAATAGAGCAAGGAAGGCTCCACCTCTTGAACTTGATGGAGTCCACCGATATGAGCGCCAGTCAACTTTGGCACAAAACACGTATTTTGATATTTTGGTGCGCCTGCTTATACCACCCAAAAGACCGTCCAGATGGGCGCTGAGCAGTCAGAGGCCCTGCCGGGGCAGCCAAAGAATTAATAGCCAGAAGATGCACCACAGACCTAAGGTAAACGTATCCCTTTTTCATTGTCATTCAAAGGCTTTTCACACCGAAACAGACAACACGTCCAGATTTAACCATTCCTACATCGCGCGTTCGTACGTCCGGGAAGGACTTGTCTCCGGCATCACTTTAGTAATTCGCAATCCGGCTCACCGTCCGGTTTTAAAATAACTTCTCCATCCGCGAAACGCAGTTGGATTTTTCAATGACGACACACTCTTACCAAGGAAAAACACATGAAGTTCGAGTCAGAAGCGCTATCTTCACACTGGATAGAAAATCCAAATTGTCTGCTGATAAACGGCGGACCAGGTCTGACGAGCTTGCCCGCGCTGCCGACCACGTTGGAAAATCTGATTGTCCACGACGGCCCCCGTCTGTCGAGACTACCTGCATTGCCGAGCACTCTGAGGAGCCTGATGATCAGCGACTGCCCTGAGCTGATCAGCCTGCCCCAACTGCCGAGCACGTTGACTGCTCTGAAGATCTACAGTTCTGGTCTGACCAGCCTACCCGCGCTTGCTAGATCGTTGATAGACCTGCAGGTCAATAACTGCCCTGGTCTGATGAGCCTGCCAAATCTGCCGAGCACGTTAATCAATTTGAGGCTCGACAACTGCGTTATAACTAGTCTGCCTGAGCTCCCCGACACGTTAACCTACCTAATCATCAGAAATTGCCCTGGTCTGAAGAACCTGGGCGCGCTGCCGAGCACGTTGACCAATCTGCGGGTCTACGACTGCAGTGATCTTACGATAAGCCTAGGCGAGCTTACCATCGAGATCCGCCATTCTGATAGTTTTCTAGATCAACTCGCATCCACTCGCCTTCAAGAGTTTAGCATGCAGGCTGCTGAACAAGCCGACTCGCTCGATGAGATCACCGACACCACCTGCGGTGCCGATTAGTGACACGTGAGTCAGTTGTGACTAAACTACAAAACGATGTTGAGGGTTCCAAGCTCTTCGCACTCGTTCGTCTTGACTCGGTTCGACCGCTGACGTCGAGCCTTTGCTGCTCCGGTGAAATGAAGATACGCGTCCGCAATTAGATGGACCGATTCATAGCCCGCAAGCGAATAACGCAGCCCGTTTTAGTTTTTTACACCCTTCCACTTTGATTGGAGCGAATTATGACGAACCTGACTAAGGCTCACTTTGACCACGGAATTTATTTTCTGAACCAGCTTGATTGGACTGTTTATGCTGGTACTTTTGCGCACTTCTACCTCTGTTGGAAACGCAACTGGGACACTAGTTGTTGATTAAATGCCGGTCTTCAGGCAACTTCGTGTCATGTTTGGTTTGTCCTGCTCTTTCGGAGAGCGCTTGCTGGAAGGCAATTCATGGGTTCCTAGCAAACGTTAACGAAGAAACCCGCGCAACAGTGAGCCGCTCGCGGGGAGCCTCGGAGACAAAACACTTGCACCGCTCGCGGTGCCAGCTCCGATTTTTCTTGCTTTTCCTTTGTCCAATTGAAAGGTGTAACAAATGCTGAAGAATTTGATTGACGCAGAAAATCTAACGGATCTTGACAAAGAACGAAATCGACAATACAGAACCAATCAGGTCTTGATTTGGTTCTCGTGTGCGGTCATTTTTGTTTGCACTCTCGTGATTATTGGTTCAATTCACGAGATTCGGACAAACAAGGCAAAGATAAGAACGCATCGAGATCACAGCGCGGGGGCCGGCGAGTTTCCCTCAGGAGTTCGAACGCAGACAGGTAACAGGCGCGAGGGTTCTAAGTGCGCTGATTGCCTTCACCTCGATGTGGCCTTGAAGCTCAACCCGGAATCGATCTAACGAAAAAAGCTAAGAGAACTAAAGCTCGGGCTCAGACTTTCTCGGTGAAGCGAGAACGGGAGCCGCAAAAGCTTCGAAATTGAATATGACCATAGTTCAAAAAAGGTTCAACAATGCAAGTCTTGATGGTAATAGTCAGCGTGTTCGTTTTAGTGTTAGTAGTTGCCGTAATGGATGAAGTCTCCATCAGAAAATAACGGAAATCGGATTAAAAGAAA
>CAZISK010000784.1:0-4386 GCA_964541355.1 uncultured Candidatus Obscuribacterales bacterium | reverse complement strand
ACTTTGATGTACCTTAACTACTGTAAGCCTCTGTTTTTTTTCATGCTGGCTTGTTTTCTAAGCTGTTCACTTGCGTGTTTGACGACCTCGGCTGAAGACACCGACGAAATTGCCCCCGCCGAACCACGCGCGAAAAGTTATAGCTCTGGTTCCAAGCCAACCGCCTCGAGGACCGGAGAGGTCTCAAAAAAGAACCGAGTAGTGAAGACTAAATTACCGAAGCGTCACTCAGCGAAAACACGAGTACCGAAGCTGCAAGCCACGAAACTCCCGGTACCGAAAGGGCAAGCGACGAAACCCCTCCCGCTGCGAACTATGACAGTGATCGAATGGTTC
The DNA here is from genome assembly GCA_964541355.1 of uncultured Candidatus Obscuribacterales bacterium. Lineage (GTDB taxonomy): Bacteria > Cyanobacteriota > Vampirovibrionia > Obscuribacterales > Obscuribacteraceae > JADYXR01. Next base: position 4,050 of record CAZISK010000784.1, on the reverse strand, counting down.
GACAAGTACGATCAAATAAGAAGAGACGCTGAAATGACTATGGCCGACAAGTGGCAATCAATGTTATTGCAAGCAAGAAAACCTGAACCAAAGAATGCAGCGCTGGCGACACGAATGTCAACGAAATACAGTTGTGCTCTCTCTGCAATGAAAAAACTGGGCTCCAGGCCCGAAACAAAAGCTTTGCAAGTTGGCTACATAGAATACTTCTTGACGGCACGGCAGCTGTTCGAAGACTATCTTGTCGCACAGAAGGCGGTTCCGTTCACAAATAAGGCTCTTGTCCCGACAAAGAAAAAATTGGAAATATTGGACAAGAAAAACAAAAAGATTGATGACGCGTTGCGCCGAGAATACATTATCAAAAAGCACAAACACAGTTGATGCAGAAGAGGATTTATGAACATGGAGAAAGCGCATTTCCTACCGCGAGAGTTTCCAGAGTCGATTCTCGAGGACCGTTACCACATTCGGTGCTTGTTTCACACTACTCGAGCCAATCTTTTTCTCCCAGTATCAAGAGGGGTCTCGATAGTTGTTGTTAGACGCTATCATACACGTGCATAACCGGTCCAACCTTGCCGCGCAGAATCGCTGGGGTTGCTGAATTTGCAGGTCTCCCACAAAGTCAAGGCTCTGTTTCGGTACGGTGCCTCAGTTATTCATCGGAGACTTTGATAAGTAGTTTGCCGACATTGCCCCCGTCAAACAGCTGGTTCAATGCGCTCGGAGCATTTTCAAGACCCTTGATTACGGTCTCTCTATGCTTAATTTTGCCTTGAGCGATCCATGTTGCAAGTTTGGTGATTGCCTCGGCATTTTTGCTGGCAAAGTCCGTGACAATGAAGCCCTGTATTCGCAGACGTTTCATAAGCGTCGACGACAAACTAATTCTCGATTTCGAATCGTCTTTGTCATTGTATCCGGAGATCAGTCCACACAACACAATCCTGCCAAATAGATTCATTCGCTGGTAGACGGTCTCCATTATCTCGCCGCCCACGTTTTCAAAGTCGATATCGATGCCGTTCGGCGTTGCATTCTTCAGATGATCCTTCCAGCCTGCTTCCTTGTAGTTGACTGCAGCGTCGAATGAAAGCTCATCTACAAGCCAGCTGCACTTCTCTGCACTACCCGCGATACCAACCACGTTGAGCCCGCTGATCTTACCCAGTTGCCCGACAATGCTTCCAACAGCTCCAGCCGCGGCCGACACGACAAGAGTCTCGCCCTCTTTCGGCTGTCCAATTTCCAATAGTCCGAAGTATGCTGTTAATCCCGTCATACCAGCGGCACCTGCAAAAGTCTCTAATGTAACGCCAGGCACTTCTGGCAGTTTTGCGATCATCTTCAGCTCTTCAGCACCAGCCTTGAAGAAGTCTTGCCAGCCAAGTAAGCCTGATACGAATTCACCTTCTTTGAAATGGTTGTTGTTTGACGCCACGACTCGACCAATTCCCAGACCGCGCATGACTTCACCGATCTTAACTGGCGGCATGTACTGCTCAATGTCAGTCATCCAGATTCTATTGGTAGGGTCAAGCGAGAGAATCATATTGCGAATCAACACTTCCCCATCTTTTAGCTCGGGCACCTCTTCTTCGGCAAAAACAAAATTGTCCGGCACAACTCGCTCGACCGGTCTGCTCTTCAACCGAAACTGCCTGTTCTTCAATTTAGTCTGTGTCATGGCTTTTTCCTGCGATCCGTAGTTTATCAATCGAAAGGATAGCAGGAATTACTAGGGAAGCGATCAAGAGATTTTGCGAACAGGACGATCACTACAGGAGATAGCAGTATCGTCGATACCGTATCTGGTGCCCTGTCAGTTGTCTTTTGCTGCCTCCTCAGTCTGAACTGACAGACGTGTCAATGTCACTTCGTTTGATAATTTCTTCTGGCTTTATGTCAACTTTGGCTCTCATTCCTTCAACCGCAATATATAGTTCGCCCGCGCGCGGAGCCAGCTCCGCATCAATAGTTCGGATGTCAAAATCTAATGGTTTGATTATTTGACCGGCCTTAATATCTCGGCTTGCAACAGCTGATGCACTTGATATAATTTTCAACCCACACCAACGTAAGGTAGGTGCTATGAAGCGTCGTTTTGAAAGTGAGGAAGGCGGCTCCAGCGAGTTGACGAAGATCGGCTATGAAGAGGTTGCCTCCTCTGGTGGTAACGGCGGTTCAATAGAAGCGCGGTTGTCGGAGTATGGACGCCAAGCATTTATTCCAATTACTGAGACTGGCGACATATCAGTCTCGTCATCGAAATTCAGTGGCATCGCATGGATCAACTGCGACGAAGAGTGGCCGACCTGTGGTTATTGCGAAAAACCGATGCAACTATTTTTTCAGCTCAATCTCAAAGATGCGCCGGCACGCCGTTCTTACTGGCCGGAATCCGGATATATTCAAGTCTTCTATTGCAATACGAGCGACACATATTGCGAGGAATGCGGCGACGATGCCTATACCCCTTTCGGTAAATATCAGGCTGCACGACTGGTAACTCCCTCTGCAAAAGCAAAATCGTTCAGCGAATCTCCGGTTGAAGGTCCGATTCCCGCCAGGACAATCATTAAATGGAAAGAGAAATTGGATTACCCCTGCAGTGAGGAACTAGCGTCATGCTTCGATGATCCAATTCTCGATGAAGACGAACTGTCTGAGATGTTCGAGGTCTCCATGGAAGAGTCGGAGAAGTCGCTTACATATGTATCCGACAAACTGGGCGGTTGGCCGATGTGGGTACAATCGGCTAAATATCCGGATTGTCCCACATGTGAGACAACAATGGACTTCATCGTGCAGATTGGATCCGAGGACAACTTAGATTACATGTTTGGTGACTGCGGAATTGCTATGGTGTTCCAATGCTGCAAGCATCCGGCACAACTAGCCTTCTCATGGGAAGCTTCGTAGCTTCCTCGCGGCACCATACTTAGTGGCAGCCCGGAGGAGTGCATCGACCTATCTAAGCACAGCCTATCCTTGTAGTTTTGATGACTCGCATACGCACGGATGCTTCATCAACCTCAAGAGTCTAACTGGGACAACACCATTTACTGGTGCATCAGGTAAACTTGAAGAATGAAGCGGAAGGGAGACGCTACATGGCAGCAGCAACATACAGTGGACCCAAGGAACTGGCTGTGCAACGGCACCGAAAGGCCAGGCTATTGCGCTTGGCGTCAGCAGTCGCAGTCTTGATCGCGATTTGTTTCGTTCTGTCAGGTGGTGTTCACACTCCTCTGTGGATAGTTTGCATCTTCCTTGCCGTGGCAAGGTTTCTCTACTTAGAATTCAAAAGCATGAAACAATTGGCTGCCCGGGCTGAGAAAGGTGGACGTGCTGAAGACCTCGTGGCAGACGTACTAAGTGCTCTCAAAGAGTCCGGCTGGAAGATTGAACAAAATGTTCTGCTGCCACGCGCAGGCGATGTGGACTTTGTCGTCACCTCACCCAATCAGATGATCTTTGCGATAGACGTGAAATCGCACGCCGGAATCATTACAGAGCGAGATCGACAGTTGCTCCGTGATGATAAAGCGCTGGAGATTGACCTCGTTGGAAATGTGAGACGGCAGGCGGTCCTACTTAGCTCACACAGAGGATGTGGAACCGTCGTTCCCGTTATCGCATTCACGCGAGCCAAGCTGTCTCTACCAGATGAGTCGGTAGACGGCGTCTACGTTACAAGAGCCAATAATCTGATCGAGACGTTGTTTAAAGTTGCTGGATTGCCAAATCAGCAAACAGCAAGTCAGTGAAAAGGCATTTCGAGAGGTGGCGCCATTAAGAGGGTCCCTATACGTTACGACCGGACCGACTCGCTCAGTCTAACAACATAGCCTGGCTCCGACGAAAGATCTGCGTTACTCGATCACATTTCGCACTGTCCGGTCGCAGTTCAGGGTCAAACAGCCTCGTTAGCTCAGCTTTAGCTCACTGCTTTACGCGGTCGCACCTTACATCCGCAACGAGGACGAGGCTTTCCGGTGCATCTGGTAAAAACACATAGTTGGATTCGGATGTGCGGACAATACT
>CAZISK010000783.1:0-4389 GCA_964541355.1 uncultured Candidatus Obscuribacterales bacterium | reverse complement strand
ATTTGACACGATCTCAAGCGCACTATATTTTGACCAACGCTTTTGCTACGTTGCGACTTGATGATGCTTAGACACACTCTATGCGGCGTACTTGCCTGACAAACATGAGCAGGGCAGGTGTGCCACTGAGAACTATTCAAGAAATTTCAGGGCATGCAAGTCTTAGCGATCTTCAAGCATACCTGGCCGTTGACCCTGACGATAAGCGACGAGCCATCGATTTATTGAGGTACTAATGGCAGACGAATCGTCAATCAAAACAGGCAGCAAGCCACGACTACCTGACGAGCTGGATCTCGAACAGCTTGACAAATACTTTGTTTTGTCGCCAGCAGACATTACAGAAATTCAGGACTGCCGAGGAGCAACCAACAAGATTGGGTTTGCTATCCAACTGTGCAGCCTGCGATGGTTTGGCTTTCTTCTTACTGATTTGAAGCCAACTCCGCAAAATGTCGTAGACATTCTGATTAAGCAACTTGGCATTACCGAACCGATCGACTTGTCAGCCTATCCGCAAAGCAAAAACACATTAAACGCGCACCCGGAGCGACTTCGAGAGTACCTGGGATTTCAAAAATGTGATGAACTGCAACGCCTGCGATTGCTAACCTACCTCACAAATCAGATCTTAGAATTGCCGCGCAGTGCGAATTTAATAGATGTCGCTTGTGATTGGCTATATGAGAATCAGATCGTTCGTCCTGCAACTCGTACTCTCCAAGACATAATCACTGAAGCCAGAACAAACGGCATGGACAAAGTCTATAGGCTCATATGCGGAGAATTGACAATCGAGCAAAAACGAATGATTGATGAATTGCTTGAAACGAAACAAGATGGCATCGAAGGAGGTTACTCTCAGCTGGAGGAATTGAGAAAATCTGCAAAGCGTGAATCTACAAAGTCGATGAATGAGCTTATTGAAAGAGTGCGACGTCTCAAGGAATTACGTTGCGAAATGCCAGTCTTGAAGAGTGTTCCGCTGCCAACCCGACAGCTGCTCCCCTATTGGGGATACCAGCAAGATGTCTGGTCGTTGCGTCGCTTTGAGGACGCAAAGAAATACAGTATAGTTGCCGCTTTTTTGAACACAGCTCTAACGGACACGGTCGATGCCATTGTCGACATGCAGGACAGGCTCATAACTCGTTATCAAAATCAGGCCCGAGAAAAGAAGGATGCGTTGCTAAGATCTGCTGAGAAAGCCAGAACAGCCGCAATTGAGGCGTTCGAAGAAATTGGTATGGTCATTATCGATGAAGAAAACATTGTCGATGGGGATGTCAGAAAAGAAGTGTTCAAGAAAAGATCCTCACAGTCACTCCGTGACTTACTTTCAGATTGCCGATCGATTAAGTTTGGTGCAGACGCACACTTGCAATTCATGAGTTCTTCTTACAGCGAATCCAGAAAGTACTCGCCTCAGATGTTGGCCTGTACGCCGTTCAAATTCAAGGAAAATTCTCCGGTCGGTGATGCTGTCAATTACATCAATACCATGAATCAAGAAGGCCGCCGCAAGCTTGATGATCGAGCACCAACTGCATTTCTATCGAAGAACTGGCAGAAACATGTCATTAAAGAGCAAAGTGGAAAAACAGTAATCTCCAGACCGCACTATGAGATGGCATTGATGGCAACAATCAATGCCAACATAAAAGCTGGTGAAGTCACCGTCTCAAACTCCAGGCGTTGGGGTGATCTCGAAGATTTTCTGATCCCACTGGAGGAATGGCAAACAACAAGACTTGCTTATTACAAGAAATTGAATCTACCAATCGATTCCGTTGAACTTGTGCAGATGCTCCGCAATGACTTGGAAGCACTCTCCAGCACAGTGAATAGAGGAGTGCCCTCGAACGATCTCTTGAAGATAGACGGAGCGAAAGGTACATTTAAGCTGTCGCCATTCAAGGGTCGCGATAAGAAGCAAGCACGCCACATCAAACAGTTGAGAACTCTTATCCAGAGCGAATTACCTCAGGTCGATTTGGTCGATATTTTGATCAGGATGGACAAAGAAACAGGATTCTTACGTCACTTTGTTGCACCAGCCTTACGAGAATCAAAGCTGCCAATCGAGACCCTCAAAAGCAATGCTATAGCGAGTCTTATTGCAATCGGGTGCAATATCGGTCCTTATCGAATGTCGATGGAAACTAAAGGAATCACACACTTTGACATTAGTTCGATCGCCGATTGGTATTTCACTCCGGAAAGCCTGAAAGCGGCGGCTATAGACATTGTGAATTACGGCTTTGAGCTCCCGCTCACGAAGAATTTCGGAAGCGGCGAGATCTGCTCCGCCGATGGAATGCGATTTTATTCCCCATCAAACTTACTGCGAACTGACTACAGCGCGGTTTTGCGCGACCGTGGCATAACGATGATCACGCACACAGCTGACAATTTGTTGATGCTGCATCAGCAACCGGTACCTTGCAGATTAAGAGAGGCGGCATATGATCTTGATGGGCTGTTGGCGCACGGCACCGAGATGGAGCCGACAACCTGTTTCACTGATACCCACGGCTACACTGAAACCGTTCTCGCAGCCGCTTCAATGCTGGGGTTTCAAATGGCACCAAGGATCAAAGACATCAAGGACAAAACCTTGTATCGTTTCGAACGAGGTCCCAGCTACAATCACCTCGACCTGATCATCAAAGGAATGATCAAGACTCATCTGATTCACGATGTCTGGGATGATATCGTCAGAGTCATTGCATCAATCTACACGCGTCGTGTCTCAGCTTCACTCATACTCACAAAGTTGGGTTCCTATGCACGCCAAAATTCGCTGTACCAAGGGCTGCGCGAAATCGGGCGGGTGCACAAAACCCTTCTCATTCTTCGCTGTCTGCATGATGAAGATTTTCGGCGTCTACAAACAAAGGAAATAAATAAAGGAGAACGTTCTCACGACTTGGATAGATTTCTCTTCTTTGGCAAGCAAGGAGCGCTCAGATCGAGAGACTTCCTTGATCAGCAACATTCGTTTAGCTGCCTATCGATTCTACACAATGCGATCGTTGCCTGGAATCTTTCTGAATTTCCGTCTGTGCTACAACGGCTTAGGGACAGGGGCAGATTCATAAGTGACGAGGAGTTAGCCCTTATCAGTCCGCTTCTTTGGAAGCACGTAAATCCATTTGGGCGCTACGACATTAACCCCGCGCGACTGGTGGCCTCGCTATGAACAAGAAAGTCATTATCATCGCAGGGCCTAACGGAGCAGGCAAATCGACTTTTGCGCGAGAATTCTTACCCCGTGATGCAGAATGTCCAGCCTTTATTAATGCCGACTTGATTGCAGCAGGCTTGTCTCCGTTCCAACCTGAACTAGCAGCGCTCAAAGCAGGAAAGCTCATGTTGGAAGCAATGGCGGAATACGCTGATCGAGGAAGTAGCTTCGCTTTCGAGACAACACTTGCAGGCCGCGGCTATATCCGAATGATAAGACATTGGCGCCAACAGGGATACAACGTCAAGTTATTCTTTCTTGGGTTGGCAGATCCTGAAGAATCAATTGCCAGGATTGCTGCGCGAGTCGCTCAAGGGGGACATCATGTCCCCGACGACGTCGTGCGGCGCCGCTTTATGTCCGGCTTGGACAACTTCAAGTCAATCTATCGCTTCGAAGTCAATTTTTGGCGCTGGTATGACAATAGTGGTGATATTCCGATCGTTTTGGATGAAGGAGAAAATCCATGAAGCCTGAAAGCCTCTCAGATCCTGATATGCAAAAAGCAACGGCAGCTCTAATCAGAGCTGCCAAACGCGCCAGAGAATTGGCACAACAAACAGGAACAGAATTTGTTGTTGTTCGCGATGGGAAACTAATTCGAGAGATACCACAATCGGTATCAAAAAAACGAACAAAAAAGAGGCTCACTTGATTGAATTGACTCAAGGCTGTCGACGATTACTTCTCACATAGAGCTTTCGTCAAGCCAAGTGGGCAGAAAAAATGTCTGTCCCCCAAGATGGTCACGGAGCGTCCTCTGGAACGTGACAGAATCGGGGTTTTGTCAAGTTGTCAAATGGCTTAGGAGAACTTTTTGGGTTTATGTGGCTAATACGCGTAACGAATTGAGTAGTTGAATGAATTGCAGATGCTTCCCATCAGGCCGTACCAGATTATAAAACCGACTGGTGTGAGAAGTGCTAGCACCAAGCAGTAGCCATTAGAAAGGTGCCATGGATTGGGCGGGCGCCGGCATAGATTCAATGCATACAATCCGAAACGCACTTGCGGCAACGCAATAGCTAACACTATTGGAACAAAGAAGAAGGTCTCTCCTGAAGCGAGCACGTCCCAGAGCCAGCCCAACACCGCGCAGAGTGACACCAAGATGAGCCAGCGACGCCAGCCTGCACGAGAAC
>CAZISK010000782.1:0-4397 GCA_964541355.1 uncultured Candidatus Obscuribacterales bacterium | reverse complement strand
TAAATGGAGGTCGGTTAAATTCTTGCTTTTGGCAAGCTCTGCAAATGCCTCATGCGGAAGTGCAATGCATTCCAGGGTCAGATCCACAATGTTCGAGTCGACCAGGCATTTTAGAGTGTGTAACGATAAGGTAGGTCGGTACCCGAGCACTAAGACTCGAAGATTCTGATTACCCGTGACAATTCGCTGAATATCTTCTTCGGTGAGCTCGATGCCCTTTAGACTCAGCGTACTGTACTTAGAGTTGGCGAGCATTTGTTTTGACTTTCGATCCAGCTTCAGACCGTCGAGTCGCAGATTCGACAGTGATGGAAATGTGCTCAGGCAACCTAGGAATTCTGGGTTTACGTTCGTACCCGAGAGCTGCAGATTGCGTAAATTCGGCAGCGCTTTTAGACTGGATAGAGTTGTTCCTGTGATTTTCTTGCAGCCAATCAGGTCGATCTCGCGCAAGTGCATGCAGCCCGTGAGATTTCCTAATCCCTCATCGGTGAGATCCGAGTTGCCCAGACTGATGTATGTAAGCTTCGGCTGTTTCTCCAAAACTCTCAGTGTGGATCCCTCTATTTTCGACTTTGGCAAAGATAGTTGTGCCAGTTTCGGAAAGATTGGCAGGTACTTCAATCCCTGATCGTCTATTTCCGATGGGACTATACTGAGCGATTTCAGTGGCAGCCCTTCTAGATTCGATAAGCCTTTACCATGTATGTTGCCACCTGCTCGAATTCTGAGGTCGACTATGTCTTCCCTCCCTTTTACTACTGCCAGGCTGTCGTCTGCTGCGCAGTGCTCGAGGTAACAGATACCGGCGGGCATTTGCTTCACTATGACGTCACTGTCAAAGTCCACATCGGCAGCACCGGAGAATTTCTTTGATTTGAATCCATTGATCTCTAGCGATTCTGCTGCTTCGGCGTCTCGGCGAGGTAAGGCCAGGGAGCTAAATTCCTCTTTTGAATTGATCTTGAAATCGGTCGACTTTGGATCGAACAGCCTCAAAAATGTCCCTCCAACAAGCAAAATGAACAGCACCATGCCCACGATCGTCACAGTCAAAGAAGATGAAGTCCTCCTACTCCTGGAAGGCGATGTCTCCGACTGAGATGCCACCAGATTTGATGCTGCAGTGAGGACTTTTTCAAGTGCAGCCTTGACTTCATCCGCTGACTCGAATCGAGCGCGTGGATCGTTGTCCATGCATCTGACTACCACCTTCTCCAGTTCATCTGGATAAGAGATTCCGGACACCTCCGCAAGAGATGGGACCGATGAATTGGCCTGCATTGCGATTATCTCTAACGCCGAGTGTCCGCTAAAGGGTTGCTCCCCGGTCAGCGCCTCAAAGAGGACGGCGCCGAGCGAATAGATATCGGCTTGCTCGCTATAGGCGGTGCCTATTGTCTGCTCCGGTGCCATGTATCCCGGAGTGCCTGCTATTGTTCGACCCTGGTAGATTGTTGGTTCTTGCGTTTCCTCTTTGACTTTGGCGACGCCGAAGTCGATGAGTTTTGCCGACAGATTCCCAGAACCAATTAGTAGAATGTTGGTCGGTTTGAGGTCTCGGTGGAAAACACCTTGCTCGTGCGCGTAGGAAAGTCCATCACAAACATCAGATAATACTTTGACTGCGTCCTCGATTGATAAAGGACCTTTGTCATTAATATAGCGCTCCAGGGTAACCGCCTTATCGATGTATTCGAGCACCATATACGGTGCTCCGTCATCGGTAGGTCCGAAGTCCAGAATGGCAATTATATTCGTATGGTTGAGCTTGCTGGTGGTTCGCGCTTCTTCCTGGAACTGCATCAATTGTACGGCATTGAGTTGATGCAGGATTTTTACCGCTACCTTCTTGGACAACACCCGGTCTTGTGCGAGGTAGACTGTCCCTGACGCGCCTGTTCCAAGTCGAGCCAAAGGCTTATAGCGATTGAGTGGAAATTTTTCGGCGGGGACTACGAGCTCTTCCTGGCTAACGATAGTGTCGCTTGTGGTGTCTGGAGGAGGCTGCGTATTGCCGGTGTCTTGCTTGATGCAATTGCATTTGCCGGAGCGTAAAATCCATTGCGTCAAGCTTCCCGACCGCGCGGCCTGTTGATTCTTGCCACAGCGTTCGCAGAAGTTTGGTAAATTGAGCTCTGTGCCGGACCCGCTTGCATCGCATCGACAAACGGCGATGTATTGTGTGATAAAACCGGAGGAGTCAGACCTCTTCGGTTTCAAGCATTCAGAGCAAGTTTTGGCGGTTTCGACCATTGTTTCAGCGTGTTACCCCACCAAAATACTATTCCCGTATAGACAACTGACCCTCCTAATTATTTCTATCGATCGGTTGAGCAATCGTGGACGGGGCAATTAGGGCATACTAAGATGACGAAGCGGATAGGTAGAGTGTTGAATCAGGTCAGGAAGCAGAGGATTTATATCTTTGTTTCTGCCGTGGTGCTCGCGCTCGTTGCCAGCTATGATCGCACCGCTTTTGTCGCACTGGCTGCCGTAATCTTTGCCTCCAAGTCTTACCTGGACATTGCTGACGCAATTCTCAGTAATCCTGCTTGATCAGAACAAAACTACAAACTAGATCGGAAGTTCGAAATGACAGCCCTTGCAAATACTCTTGAAAGACTAGCTCTCGCGAATATAGAAGAGAGAGCTCTGACAGAGTCGATCCTCGAAGATTATCAATATCTGCTTGAGCTTGCCAATGATGTCTATGTCGCTTCTATAGAGACTCATGTGGCCAGTATGGAATGTTTGGGATTGGACTGAATGTATAAATTTCGGCCATGATGTCGAAATACAGTCCTGTTTTGTCTTGGCCGGCTCCACTCATCCAGTATAATAACGGCTCGCGGACCGGCTTAGCGGAGTTGTTATGCCACAAGTAGAGACTATTCCAGTTGTAGATATCGCACCTCTGATGTCTTCCGGGAAGGACGTTAGAGAGGCTGCCAGAGCTATTGGCGAGGCTTGTCGCAACCACGGTTTTTTCTACATCACTGGGCATGGCGTCGATGTCGCGCTGCAGGATCGGCTTGAGCGTCTCAGTCATCAGTTTTTCCAACGTGACGCCGAGCACAAGAACGCGATAAGAATGGAGCTTGGCGGCAGAGCTTGGCGCGGCTACTTCGCGCTCGGCGACGAATATACCTCCGGGCGTCCTGACCAGAAGGAAGGTATTTATTTTGGGGCTGAGCTATCTCCTTCCCATGAAAAGGTAGAGCAGCGTATCCCCATGCATGGCGCCAACCTGTTCCCTGATCTGCCTGCGTTTCGTGAGACTGTGCTCGAGTACATGGATTGTATGACCAACCTCGGACAAGTTCTGATGCGAGGAATCGCGCTGAGTCTTGGGCTTGAAGGGAGCTATTTCGAGGATCGCTATACCAGGGATCCGCTGATACTCTTTCGAATCTTTCACTACCCGCCGCTCTCGCCTCAAAGGGACGATTCCCAGTGGAGTGTCGGAGAGCACACCGATTACGGCATTTTGACGATACTGCGTCAGGATACTGTTGCTGGTCTTGAGGTCAAGTCCAGGTCAGAATGGATTCCGGCTCCACCAATTCCCGATACCTTTATCTGTAACATCGGCGATATGTTGGATCGAATGACAGGTGGTCGATACAAATCAACTCCTCACCGCGTGCGTAACATCAGCGGCAAATCGCGCCTCTCTTTTCCCTTTTTCTTCGATCCCAACTTTGACGTTGTCGTTAAGCCGATTGACCCAGATCTTGAAATTGTCGACGATAAAGCTGAGCGCTGGGATGGCGCCAGCGTTCATGAGTTTGGTGGCACATATGGTGACTACGTCTTGAAGAAGGTGTCGAAGGTCTTTCCGGTGCTGAGCAAAGAGGCGCTCTGATCGAGATGCAGACTACTGCGGCGGATTCTTGAGAAAACACAGCGTTTCACGGATTCCCATATCGGTTTCGAGCGGAATGGAGATTAGCGTTGTTACAAACCTGCCTTTCTCTCTGTATGACACGAAGTTTTGATTTTGGAGCTCGGCCACGAGCTTTGGATATGCGTAATTGGGGATTCGGACTGTGACCAGTATGTTCCGGTTAAGAATGGTCTCCAGTCTAAGACGAACAAGGGCATTCGCTAAAGCTGTAATCTCGGCGTCGCTGAGGTTGCGGACGCCGGTCTTCAGGAATACTCCAATTCGATGTTTGTCTGCGACAGGCAGCGGCATAGTGTGTTTTGATGCCAGAGGCAGATTGTTCCGGTACCAGAGCTCCTGATACCTGTTGGCCGGTGCACCGCGATTGTGCTTAGTGTCGAGCCGGCAATCGACGGTTACTTTCACGATCGGCTTTAACTCTGAGCCTCGAAAGGACAGATAGTTGTCTTTTTCTTCACAACTAATTTCAATGACATCGTCATACAAA
>CAZISK010000781.1:0-4397 GCA_964541355.1 uncultured Candidatus Obscuribacterales bacterium | reverse complement strand
ACAACAACAACAACAACAACAACAACAACAACAACAGCAACAACAACAACAACAAACACAAGAAGAACAAGAAGAACAGGAAGAGCCAGAAGAACAAGAATGCGATCAGCCCGAATTTCCTGAGTCTGGGACGGAAAGCGCGGGCTCTGAGTTTGGCGACCTAGAATTTGAAGACGTTGTTCCGCCTTCTCCAAGAGAAGAGGGGCGGTTTGTCGATGATCCATCGGTCGATGTCATCAGCCCAGAAGAGCAAGAAATGATCGACGAGCTCGACAGTCTGTCTTTTGATGAGCCTCTCGGGCTGTCGTCCAGTCCAATAGAACCTTTGCCAACAAGTATTGATTCAGATCAGCCGCTCTTAAGTCCGGAAGAGCAGGCAAAAATAGCGAAGCTCGAAGAGAGTTCATTGGACATTCCCCCGCCCGCTCCCAAGGCTGAGGTGCGTGGTCGCGGTACGCCACCACCGAGCTTGATCAGAAGACCCACTCCGGCCCAACCAGCTGGTCCGACCGGTCGAGCGCTCGACGCGTATGCCGATCTCGAAAGTGAATTCGGCGACAATTCAGGAAGCGCACCTACCGAAAAGCGCAATTTGCTAGCTTCTAAGATCGCTAAGTCACCAAATCCAGGGTCAGCGTCTCAAGCTCCGGTCCAGCCGCCTCAAGCTCCGGTCCAGCCGCCTCCAGGAAAGCCATCTACGCAAGAGATTCAGTTATCATCCTTCGTTGGTCACAAGTCCAAACTAACAACCGCGCTATCCGGAGCAGGTAAGGGGCGCCTGAGTGGCGAACCGACCGAGCAAACTCCGACCATAGATCCGAGCTCGGATCTGGCTAGACTGGCGCCAAAAGCCGAAGATCAACTATCAGACGACCCCTTCTTCCAGTCCCACACAGGGCCGTTACCCGCTCAGTTCATGTCCGGACCGGAAGTGGCCAATCCACCCCAAAGCCGACAAGATGGTTTCATCCATCTGCAGAAAAGCAGAGAAAAGGTTCCTGTTCCTACACCTGTAGATGATATCTCGTTCGAGGATATCCCTCCGCCCCCTACTTTGGGCGGCAAATTGATTGATGCGCCCTGGAAAACCGTCAACCGGTTGCCGGCGCTCACTCCTGATGCCCTGACTCGGCTGAATGAGAAGACTGATGCAGAGGAGGCACCAAGACAACCGAATAGATTGGGCGCTCTTGGAAGAACGACCGGCCAATGGGCAACCGAACCAGGCAACCTGGACGATCTTGCCGCCGACGAATTTATGACGGCCGAAATGCGGATCGACGAAGTCGATCTGGACGAAATCCCGCTCGACCAGGACGCTTCGCCAATCATTCAGAACTTCCAGATGTTCTACCAGGAATTCAATAGCGCATATGCGCACGTCGGACAACGTACTAATCTGGAGATCACACCGGAATCCGCGGAAGAAGCATATCTCAGAGGTAATATTCAGGACGCGTGCGTGGCATACCACACCCTGATCGAAAGGCTCGAAGACAGCGAAAAGCCTGATCTGGACCAGCTTGTCACCTGGCTCGAGACCCTTGCCGACATCTACATTCTGTTAGATGATCCGGAATCAGCTGCATCACTTTACTTCAAGGCGCGTCAGCTGAGACCTGACGTATCACGCCGCGTGCACAAGTATCTGGCTTGCTTGTTGAAACTGGCAACCCAGTATGAAGACGAAAGAAAATTCAAGGAAGCCGAGGCGGTTTTCGTCGAGATGATCAAAATCGCCGCGGATGAGCTTGAGGAGAACGATCCATTGCACCAACGCATCAATGATGCGTACGTCGCCAGTTCAAGACGTAAAGCGCAAAATCTTACATCATTTGATGACCAGTGCTCTACGGTCAGACTGAGGGCGATTGAACGGGGCGACAAATTCGACGCCACTCGAAAGCCCAGAGACATTCTGCACGCAAAGGATGCTTCTATAGAGACAAGTGCCTACAAGCGACCGGAGTTTAGAAAAAAACTCACAGTCGCCGATATCGAATTTGCTGCTGCTAAGGGCGCTGAACAACTGGGCGAAAGTCCGTTCATCAGAATGCTCAATTCGTTGCCGATGCAGATCATTATGAGTATCGCGCTATTAGCGTGTGGCGCTTCCATCTTCGTCACGTTGGGAATCGGAGAGAAGTTTACACCATCTCTGTTTGGAGTGAAGTATGGCACTTATAAGACTGCTGACCAACATAGATCTCTGGCTTTCCAGAAGAAGAAATCCACCGTATGGTTGCAGAACGAGCACAGCATCGGCAAAGGTAAATTCAGAGCGGTCACGGGCGGTGATTTTGCCGAAATCTGGAATCTCTTGCCGGGACACTTGAGGAAGGAAACCGTTTTCTATACGGTCAATAACGGAATTGTGACGGACGATGCCGGTCGAAAATTCTACGACCAGGAGGCCCCTGAGTTCAAAGTAGTAGCACAGATGCAATACTACGCTAAATTCGCGCAATGGCACTATCGCAAATACCACTGCTATCCCGACACTGCCGATAATTGGTTGAAGGTGCCTGAGGCTAACTACAGATATCTCAATCCAGTTTCCGGCAAGAGCACCTATGCCAGTATCGTTCCAACCCAGGGAGCCTCGAATCAGAATCTACCATCGGTTATTGGCTCTGGGCAATTCTATCTTGGCGAACCACAGCCGGAACCAGGAAGGATCTGTTGCGTTGTTTTTGATCATGTTCGGTTTTTTATTCGCGGCTTCGACCGCGATGGCAAACTAATCTGTGGTGACAAGCCCGGTCAAGCTTACTTTATCGAATGTAGCGACGGCAAAAACATTACCGAGATTAATGAGCAGGAGTTGGCAAAGAGCCAACCAACACGTGATAAGAAACGTTATCGCATAGTCCTCTGTACCAAGGATCCATCAATCGCGGGCAACTACCAGACAGTTACGACAGTTGGTCCTGCCTGCCTCTGGCTGGTGCTTTTGGTCAACGTATTTATCTTTGCTGGAACTATCGCGCAGAAGAGGAGAGTGGGAAGCTACCAGGTACTCTCGCTGCTCACCGCCTTATTACTCGTGGGTGGTTGGTATTACATTGCATTGAGCGGCTGAGCATGAGCTCTTCCGACCGCTCGGCTCGTCTCATTTTGGCATTGGTCGTTCTGGTACTAGCAGGATGACGGGAATGATCAAAAAAAGCACCATTGTCTTCCTGATACTGGCAGTTGTCGTAGGCACCGCTGTTCGAACATATGGACTGGGACGAATAACTCTCAGGTACCGCGAATCAATTACCCTCCTCCACATTTCCGGGCATTACCTGTCCAGGTCGGTTAATTCAGTGACTCGATTGAGTGAGCTCGGAGCGTTGGACTGGCAAGATCTGATCGATAAGTATCAAAAAAGTGGTGAATATTTTAGTCAGGTTGCACGTGTCATCAATGTAGATCAACCTGACCGTCCGCCTGGCTTCTACCAGGCATTATATTTATGGGCACAAAATTTTGGAGACGAGCCCTACGTGCTCAGGCTGTTGCCGGTGCTCTGCGGCGTCATCTGCCTACCGGCTATGTTCTGGTTCGCGTTCGAGCTATTTGAGGAACGTGCTCCCGCCTATATCGCAACCACCATGTTATGCCTCTCACCGCTTCATATTTGCTTTTCTCAAGATCTGGCAGAATACTCAATGTTCACGCTATTCTTCTCGCTCTCCTGCGCAGCATTCTTGAGAGCATGGCGTCTGGGAGGGCTCAACAACTGGTGGATTTATTTTGGAAGCATTGTTGTTGGAACGTACTGCTCCTATCTCATGCTGCTGGTGCTCTGTGCGCAAATGCTGTGGTCACTGTCCGGTCTAATGAGAATATTCCAAAAGAGGCAGCGCTTTCCGCGATTGTACATCAACCGGAGAATTGTTCACTCAGCAATTGCGCTGGTATCTCTGGCGGTACTATCGCCTGTGCTCTCGAATTTGATATGCAACATGGACCAAGTCCAGAGGTCATACTCGTGGATTACGCAAAGCGTTCCTCAGTTCGCTTTGACCAATGCCTGGCTCTACTCTGCACTATTCTCGTGGACCTACAGACCAGCCATGACATTTGCGTTCTGGACAAATAGTCCGTTCGAGAGTCTTTTCTGGTACCACATTGCTGTTCATGCCATCCTCTTCGCCGCTATTTGCTCCATGATGATCGGTGCGCGCCGGCAGCTCGGCTTCTTAGCTTCGACACTAATTGTTTTTATCGCGGCAACATGGCTGCCGGATGCGATCTTGGGTGGTCAAAGATCGATAGCGATTCAATTTTTCCTTCCTGTTCCTACGATCGCTATCCTTCCTGTCTCCTACATGCTCTCTCAAATGTGGTGTCACAGCAATGTTTGGTGCCGTGTCATCGCCACAGTCTGTTTCGTCTTTTTATTGTCT
>CAZISK010000780.1:0-4403 GCA_964541355.1 uncultured Candidatus Obscuribacterales bacterium | reverse complement strand
CTCTCAGAAATGCTCGAGGGAGCATGATTTTATCTGCGGAGACGGCGTCCGCCAAGTTCGGCTGATACAAGACCTTGAGGCATATTAGCAGAGATTAAGATTCCATGAACTGATTAGACTCTTGGCAGATCAAAAATTGCGTCTATAGTTATGTAAAGTGGTGCCTTCATTTTATATTCACATTTTAGTGAGCCTCAGACCGGGAGCTCACCGGGATTCCTTGCCCTTACCTATTGTCCCCAATGTTCTCCGCACAAACAGTGCGGTAGAGGAGGTTTGAATGCGGGTCGAACTTATTTATGCTCCAGGATGCAACAGTTACAAAAGTATTTTGCGCCGCCTGGAGATGGTGATTGCAGAAGAGCGACTCCCAGTCCCGGTGGAGCTTATCGAGGAGAGAAAGCTCTATGAAGATCCGATCCTCCGCATCAATGGAGAAGCAGTCGGCGTCCCGACCTGCGAGCGTATGCGCGATGCACTCTCCAACACTTGGAGAGAGATGACTGTAAGCCCTCTTCTTGCAGGGTATTAGAGCGACCGTCTAAAGAATTTCTGCGCTTGCACGATCTATCGAAAGGTGGAGATCGTGCTGGAATAGGCAACCTGTGTAAAAGTTTTGATTCCTCCCTCTCTCTTGGAAGCATGGACAAGCGCTACCAACATTGGTGGCGCTTGTTTCTTCTTAATGTCATTTGTTGAGCTTAAGGACGGCATGCACTTTCACGGTTATCATTGACAACGGTGAGCCCATTGGGACGGCATCCTTAAATGCTTTTCAACTCCCTGCAATACGCTCTGTTTCTGCCCGTTGTCGTAGCCCTGTTCTGGCTCAGCCCGCAGAAAGTTCGAGTGCCAATGCTATTAATCGCCAGCTATCTGTTCTACATGAGCTGGCGGCCGGTCTTTATTTTCTTGATTATCGGTCTGACCGTCATCAATTACTTTTTGGGTCTCAAGATTGGCAGCTCCGCAACCCGGAAGAAGTCCTGGCTCTTGCTCGCGACCGTGCTCAACCTGTCGACCCTGGCATATTTCAAATACGCCTACTTTCTGGATGATGTGGCAAGGACCTTGCTCAAACCGATATGCGAGGTTCCGCACATTCCGTTCGACATCGTCCTACCATTGGCTATCTCTTTCTTTGTATTCGAGTTTATACACTACACCGTCGATGTCTATCGGGGCTCACAACCGGTCAAATCATTTCCTTCGTTCGCCCTGTTCGCCAGCTTCTTTCCGACACAGATCGCCGGACCGATCAAACGGTATAAAGATTTTGTTCCGCAATTTCTTGCTCCGGCGAAGTTTTCCATGGAGTATTTCGATCAGGGTATTCCTCTCATCCTGATGGGATTGTTCAAAAAAGTCTTAATCGCGGACAATCTGGCCTTCTTCATACAGGGTGGCTTCTCTCACCCAGAGACGTTCTCCGGATTGGATCTCTGGTTGTTCTCTTACGCGTTTGCATTTCAAATCTACTTCGATTTTTCCGGCTACACTGATATCGCCCGCGGCAGTGCCCGACTGTTCGGCTATCAGGTTCCGATCAACTTCAATCTGCCTTACCTGGCGACCAACATATCCGAGTTCTGGCACCGCTGGCACATCTCGCTCTCAACCTGGCTCAGGGACTATCTGTTCATCCCACTTGGTGGGTCACGAGGCTCTCGCCTTCTGACCTCTGGCAATCTAATCTTGACCATGACTTTAGGTGGGCTGTGGCATGGAGCGGGAGCGCACTTTTTAGTCTGGGGCATCTATCATGGCGTGATGCTGGTCCTGCACCGCGAATTTCAACTCATCAAGAGCGCTGTTCCGCTGATAGCTAACTTCATTCAGACGAGCGTAGGAAAATACCTTTCGATGCTTCTCACGTTTCATGTCGTATTGATCGGTTGGGTGCTGTTCCGAGCTGAAACCATGACCAGCGCCACCCTGATACTGAGGAAGATGTTCTCCTTCGAAAGTGTTCAAGCTGGTTCGCAAATGTTGGCATTCTCTCTTTCATCGATCAACTACCCACTTATCTATCCGGCAGTTTTTCTACTGTTACCGACACTCGCGATATCGCATCTGGTGATGGGCTGGTTGGATAAAACCACCTTGGTCGAGCGTTGTCCAAGACTGGTAAAGGCAGCCTGGTGCCTAGCTCTCATGCTCTTAGTCATGATTTTCTCCCCGGACAAATCGCCGCGTTTTATTTACTTCCAGTTTTAGACTTCAACCAATTGAGGAAAACCGACTAACCCCAATGAGCATCCAGAAGGACACGGAAATGTTTTCGACCCGTCAGCTTCGATTGAGCTACGTGGTCTGGGCTTTCCTTGCGCTCGTCGTCCTGGATGGCGGCTGCCGGTTAGTCGCTGCAATTGGACTCTGGCCATTCACCGCATACGATACTGCTTATCGCAGCGGTGTCTGGTGGGCATCCAACCAGTTCAACCAGAACGAGAAGGGCGCTGAAGTCGCGCTATTAGGATCATCCCTGATGATGGCTGCAGTCCACGGAGGTGACGCGACTCATCTCGGGACCGCTCAAAAGGTAGCATTGCATCACAAAAGCGCGCTGCTCGAATCGCTTATCGATACCAAGCTCCATCGCCAACTAAGCACATACTCCTTTGCCCTTGGTGGAGAGATGGCATCAGATGCCTATGTCTTGACCAGAACACTTTTGGCCGGCAAGAAGCAGCCGAAAGTCATCATATATGGTATCGCTCCACGGGACTTCATGGACAATGCACTGAAAGATCCCGCCAGCACCGAGATTTTCAGATACATGAGCCGCATCAACGACCTCCCGGACATAGCCATCCCTGCACGAAGTTCGATATGGAGCGTAATTGAATACGCTCTCTCGAAAGTGAGCTTCCTCTATGGTCATCGCCAGGACTTCGTATTCGCGCAACACGAAGTGACGAAGAACATAGTTGCTAATATCGGATACAAGGATATGGAAAACGTGCACACGACATTTGAAGTGCGCAAACAAGCATTCACCGAACTGCCGGAGGACAGCGGACCGGAAGAGGTTAAGGTGCACCCGCCTGATGCCGCCCCGCCGATTTATTCCGACAATCTTCCCGAGTATCGCTATCGTTATTCCTCATTCAAGACGAAACAGTTTGAAGAACAGGTTGGCTACCTGGAGAGACTGCTTGCCCTTGGACAAGAGCGTGGAATCAAGATAATTCTGGTCAACATGCCTTTGACTAAGGACAACCTCGACTTGATGCCGCCAGGTTTCTACCAAAAATATATGGACAGGGTAGAGTTGCTGTGCACCGACCACCAGGCTCGCCTCATCGATCTTAATTCACAACAGGACTTTCCCAAAAAGTATTTTGCCGATTCAGCCCACCTCAATCCAGAGGGTGGAGCGCACTTTTTCGAAGTGCTTGCAGAGAAATTGTTCAACGATTCGCAAGTTTGCTCGACCATGAAGAACATAGCTCCGCGGTGATCCGCATGCGATCTCATTAGCCACCCTGTAAAACCGCGTGGCAAGCCCAACACCTGAATCAATACTGGTCTGACAGTCAAACTGGTATCTTATTTGAATCTGCGATTAGATGAGACGTTCACAAGAAGCTGTGCAGATCCACATTGGTTGAGCCATCGCTCTAGGATATTATCGAATTCTTCCCGTAATCAGCAGCGGTTGTCAAAAAAACCACCACTTAGTATATAGGCAGTTGACGAGTGAATTTCGACCTTCACGCCCCGGCGCCAAGCGCTTCACCTTTTTGTTGGCTGCTCGGTCATCGTTCCTCTCAACCGCTCCCGTGAGATCGCAAAACGAATGACTTACACCAGACCCACCGATGGACCTTCACGCGTATTCGACCCACCACTGAACACGGTGCGGTCAGGGTTCGAACCCACCAGCGCCTTCTTAGAAGCATACAGTAAGCTCGGACCGAAAAAGGATAATCCGGTAACACCACCAAAAGCAGATGGTGTCGACGGCGCGTTTGACGGAAGCTTGAACACGCTCAACAAGAGCGGACGTCCTCAACCGTTTAACGACAATGGTCAGCGCGGCAATCTATATATGGATAATGCCGGGCTCGTCCTCGGTGCCGAATTTACTGATGGCGCGAACAAAGGTCAGAAGTATCTGGCTAAAAGAGACACGGCCGGCAACATCACACAGTTGCAAGTGAGCTTTCCGGAAGCCGGTGGAAAACCGGGCGAGCCGATTACATTGAACAAGACCGACAAAGGCTGGGTCACTAGTCCTTCTGGCAAAGCGCTGCCACAATTCAAACACCTGAATGTCAAAGACGGAGCCATCCAGGGCGACTTCAAGCTGGACAACAACGGCGACCTGACCTACGAGACACAGGTGGGAGACAAACAGTTCAAAGACATTCTGCGAACCAGCGGCAACAAAGAGTTCT
>CAZISK010000779.1:0-4405 GCA_964541355.1 uncultured Candidatus Obscuribacterales bacterium | reverse complement strand
ATTGCCACCATATATGATTTCGGACGCTCAGAAGAAAATCAACTCTACATGGTTATCAAACTACTGGAGGGGATCACGTTAGGACAGTTGCTTAGAGAAGAACAACGACTGTCGGTCGAACATTCGCTGGAAATTGTGATACAGGTTCTCACCGCATTGGAACATGCTCACCAGGCGGGTGTCGTGCATCGAGACATAAAACCCACCAACATAATGCTGACAGAGGTCGATGGCAAACGAATCGTAAAGGTAGTCGACTTTGGCATCGCAAAACAGTTCATCGCAAGCAACGAGAGAAACACACTAACGCCGACAGGCCAGATCATTGGAAGCCCGCTCTACATGAGCCCGGAGCAATGTAGCCAGGACGCGGTGACAGTGAGAGCCGATATCTACTCGGTTGGTTGCGTCATGTATGAATGCTTGACCGGAAGCCCTCCTTTTCAGGCGGCGAGCCCCCTGGAGACACTGATGCTTCACCAGAACGAACCGACACCATCAGTGCTCGAATTCGTGCAAGCTGAGGGCGCAGGCGAGCTGGATGAGCTGCTCGCAGTTCTCATGGCTAAGGAAGCACAGAATCGATGCGACGCTTCAGAGGCAAGAAAGCGTCTAGAAGAAATCTACAACAAACTCACACAGTTAACTCCGACTGAAACACCAGTAGAAATCAAAGCAGAATCGAAGCCGCTTGCTCCCAAGCTGGTTCTGATCCTTCTTGTATGCGCCTTAACAATTGCAGCTGGTTGGTGGTTTTTAAAGCCCGAGGCAGACAGACTCCCCAAGACAGAACCTAAAGTTGATGTTACTGATGCCCTATCTAATCCTGCGGATAACCGAGCAGAAATACAAAAGATCATAGACCAAAACACACCACTGTGCGATCTACGAGCTCTGCAACAGATAACTGATGAGAATCTCAAACTGTTGTCGCGACTAACCGCCAAGAACATTGACCTAAAGTTAAGTGAAACGAAAGTGACGAACGCCGGACTAGATCATATAAAACACCTCAATCTCCGTAGTCTGGAGATTGACGGCAGTCACATAACTTCTCTTGCCGGCATCAGTAGTTTGAAGACGCTCAAAATTCTCAAGTTTGGCGGAATACAGATTCCAGAGGACGAACTGGACCATCTTAAGAAGTTGACCGAACTTAAGGAACTGCGATTTCACAAAATGAATGTTTCCGGCTCAAAGATACGAGAGTTGGCATTAGCGCTACCACAGTTGTCTAAGATTTCAGCAGAGCAGTGCCCCAATCTCACAGAGGAAGACCTTGCCAAATTGGAACCTGACTTTCCAGATTGCAACTTTCTCGGCGAAAGTCTGTATAACCGCATGCTTAACCAAGCGAACCGGCATTATAGCGAGAAAAACTTCGAACTCGGCGACAAGAAATTGGAAGAACTGCTTCAAGTGCTGAAACGAAAAGAGCGCTGCTATCCACTATACGTCGAAGTCTTACGGTACTACGCTACGAGACGACTTGACCAGGGTCTGGCAAAGGAGGGATTTGCCAGATTGGAGGAGGCAGCAAGGGCTAGTCTTAGTGCTACGCGCCGCGAATCGTTATCCCAGTCGGTCAGTGTACTGGTCGACTCTTATGCCAGCAGAAGTGATTGGAAATCAGCTAGAGTTGTGGCAGACCATTGGCTTCCTGCGATAACGAAAAAGTATGGTCCAAAATCGAAAGAGTTCGCCATCCTGGAGCGGCGGCGAGCAAACATCAGTCGTGAGGCGGGAGAGCTGGATCGAGCACTAGCTCAATTTCAGCAATGTTATCAGATTCTAAAGGATCCATCAGCCGACCGGCACGAACGAAGTGAAGCACTTCTTGGTCTTGCTCGCGCCTACAATCAGAAAGGCGATCTTAAGACTGCGATTGCACACTACCAGCAGTGCCTGTCAGATTATGATACCAATAAACCGTCAGCCATCGCCCAAATTCATCTTTATCTGGGACATGCATATTACGAGAATCACGAATACGAAAAGTCCATAGCTGCATTCGAAACTGCACGGGCGCTGTACGAGAAACTGAACAATCCCGCATCTATAGCGTGGACATATTACGCTTTGGCTACTAACTATCGTGCACAAAGGAAGCTTGTCAAAGCGAGACAAGCGCTCGAGACGACCATCAAATATTTTCTAGAGTCAAAATCGGCAGCTCCTTTGCTGCTCGCGAACTGTTACATCGAGGTCGGGCGCCTCTATGCCGAAGAACGAAACTGGGACAATGCCCTGTTTAACTACAAACAGTGCAGCCGGTATGCCAACAAAATCGCTGAAGAAAAGACTCGACGGGACGCGTTGACATTATGCCATGCGGCAACCGGGGATTGTTATTTGAGTCAGCAACAATGGGATGACGCCATTGCCCAATACAAACGCTATTTGCTTTTGTCGACAACAGACGATATCAACTCAGCCAATGTCTCTCGCGACATGGGAAAGGCTTTCCAGTCGAAGAAAGACTTTAAAAACGCTCTTGTAAGTTACGAAAAAAGTCTCAGTATTTTTCAACGACTGAAGCTTTCGGAACAGACAGCCAACTTACATTTGATTATTGCTGCGCTATATGAAAAGGATCTTGGACAATACGGTAAAGCGGTGAGACACCTTGAAAGCAGCCTAACGATACGCGAGCGCATGTTGGGAGTCAAAGCACTACCAACGGTGCACAATCGAATAGATATCGCTCGATGCGAGATCTATCAAAACCATGCTCAAAAGGCTGACGACCACCTGCAACAGTGTTTGAAGGATCTCGACCGTAAATCCGATGACTCCACGAGAGCTACTGCTACCGTCCTCTCTCTGCTAACTCAAGCCGCCTCTATGCAAAACAAACTACAGCAAGCTCTTTCATATAATAAAGAAGGTTTGTCCTTGAGTGAAGCCAAATCTGATCTGGAGAGGACCCTGTTGCATCAGAGGAAAGAATTGAGGCTACGCTTAGCTAAGAGCCGTCAGACCAAAACTAGCGAAGTAGAATGAATGACTGAAACAAGTCGAGCCTAACCTATCTCCAAAGCAGGCTTGCGCATCAGGGAGATGTTTCTATGGCGAGAGAGTGGATGGCAGATGGTTAGCACGCGCTCTCAGAGCAACCTGAAGTTGCTCGACACATGCAATTAGACGCCGACTGGACAGAACGTATTCGACAGACATCAAGTCCGTCGACTGACAATGTGCTGTGGTCAACTTATGAAATAAAGACGTCAGGCAAATTGAGACTGGTTTTCGAAGCCATATCTTTGACTATGATCCGACTCCAGTAGCCCTGAAGAGATTTAAAGTCGGCGTTGGCCTCTGCTCGCAGAAACGCACCATGAGCCACTTGGGGTCCTCCCGCTCCGGAAAGACTTTCTTCGTTCACTTGGGTTTCAGAGCAAAGACTGCTGAAAACCTGCTGTTGGTTGTCTTGAGGTATGGAATTATCGTTCGAGGCTGTCTGCATAAGGTCCCTCCTTTCTCATTTTCCCCCGCAAATATGGACTTTACGGAAAAATCGTGACAAAAATGTCCAAAGTCGGACAGCCGCAGATTGCCTGAGAGGACACTACCAGATTCGCTTATAGGATACATTTCTCATAGGTTTCGTCCAGCAGAGAGCCGTAAACCATCATTAGCTCCTGGTTTCACACATCCGTCCACACTGAAAATATTTTTTTGCTATATGGTGTTTGACATCAATTGCCTTTCTGTTGAAACTTTAAATGAGGATAGTCATGGACAACAAGCGAGCAATGCACGAGCACCTTTATTACTGCCTTGGCAAGACAATTGCGGAGCGCCGAAAACGACTGCAGTTATCACAGCAGGAATTGGCTCAAGCATCGGGCGTAAACAGGGACTTTCTGAGCAATGTGGAACAATGCAAACGTTACCCAAGCATCGGAGCAGTAGCAAGCATCGCGAAAGCGCTTCGAATGACGATCTCGAGACTCCTCACCAAGTGCGATGAATGCATGAAGGACCACGAAGGTGGCGTCAGTTAAACGAGGATTGAGAACTTGCTTTGACACCAAATACGATACCCTATTCGTCACTACCCCTGTTTATTCTGACACCAAAACCAGTGGCATATCGACACCGGTTTTGGTACCAAACATTGGCAAAAACGAAGAATAGCGGCAGAGCCCATTGGTACTAGAACGTCCTGGATATGAGTTTAGATATTCGCGATACTCAAAGCCGCTCGAGAATTAATCTTCACGAGCACTGTGTTCGAACCCGTACATCAAGCCCTGGAAAGCACCCTACCGGGGGTGGCGAGCACCCTCCGGCTGTCGTCCTTATCTCGATGGCTTCAGAGTGCGACTCTCTGTGCACGAGCTCTGTGCCACACCCCCTTGACATCAACTACAAAATAAAGTATAACGAGGAACGTCTCATT
>CAZISK010000778.1:0-4410 GCA_964541355.1 uncultured Candidatus Obscuribacterales bacterium | reverse complement strand
TTTACGACAAAGAGTCTTCCCCACTAGAGAATCAGAGTCTCGCCGATCTTTTGGCAGGTTTTGTAGGTCGCTACAAAGGAATGCCACCAAATTCAGTGCTCGATATTCAATTCACAGCACGTGTAATATCGCTTGCCAGCAACCTCCTGTACTTGCTCGAGTCTCGGCGTCCGAAGAAAGTGGAGCAAGAAGCGCCGGAATTCGAGTTCGAGTTTCTCAAAGATTAAGTGATACTATATATAGTGTGATTCCTGACCTGTTTAGTCGTCTCCGGAGTCTCTTGGGCAGGGTTCGCCTTCTGACCGGGCTTTCTGGGTAAAACACCGCGAAGGCGCGCTTTTAAAGATGTACTCTTGTAAAACTGGATCTGAGTGCATCGCATATACTTTCGTGCCATGAAAACCGGTGCCTGGCGTTTTATTCCAGAAGCTACCCGACCATAAGAGCGCTCCTCGGGGCTCGCGAGTGACTGAGTATCTTGGACCCTGTATGATGTTTGATAGATAGAGCCCGAGATATAAATGATTCGGGCTTTTATGTAAAGGTCCTCGACAATATGCCACTTGTCAATTTCCTCACAAAACAAATCCAATTCAAGATTGTGTACTACGGCACGGGTCTGGGTGGTAAAACCACCAACCTGAAGTTCATCCATAGTCAGATAGTGCCGACCAATCGAAGCGACCTGGTGATGATGGCCACCGAAACGGAAAGGACGCTCTATTTTGACTTTATGGGCTTGGACCTGGGGGAAGTGCAGGGGATGAAGCTGCGGTTCGCGCTCTATACGGTGCCCGGACAGCAGGAGTACGGGCAGAGCCGTAAGCTCCTTCTTCACGGGGTGGATGGACTGGTCTTCGTGGCGGATTCCAGCGCTTTTCGCCGGGAGGAAAACAAAAAATCTCTGGCGGACATGGTTTCGAACATTTCGCTCTACAAACGCAGGATTGAGGATATCCCTCTGGTGCTGCAATACAACAAGCGCGATCTCAACAACATCCTGCCGCTTGACATTTTGGAGCAGGATCTAAATATATATAACGTGCCTTCCTTCGAGGCCATAGCCATGGAAGGCAAGGGCGTGTTCAGCACGCTGAAAGCGATTAGCAAGCTCGTATGCCAGACAACGATGGTGTGACCGCAGGGCTCAGTCTTAGGTCTAGAAAAGCGACCGTTGCATGTTCTCAATCGGACAGCCGTCATCAGAACGAATAGCGCGCTACTTGTCCGGCAAGACCGGACTACCCCTCACCTATCCGGAGCTTGGGATGACCGCGTGGCAGACCGCTCCTGCGGGTTATGTCATCGATCGCAATCGCGTTAAGCTGGGACAGGGGCGATCGACCTTCGACCGAGCCGTAGCGGCATTGCAGGGCTGGGAGCACTTCAATGTCGGCTGGGCGAGAGTGGCAGACCCGCGGCTGCCGCTTGAAAAGGAATCCACTAATGCGGTGATCTCCTGGTTGCCACCGGTGGCGGTGACATGTGCTTGTCGAATTGTTTATACGATAAACTCGACGGAGGCGTCGGTTGAGACATTTGGTTTTGCCTACGGTACATTGCCGGATCATCCTGAGTGTGGCGAGGAAAGGTTCACCATTCAGTGGAACAAGGACGACGACAGCGTCTGGTATGGGCTCTATGCATTGTCTAAACCTGGACTGCTGCTGGTCCGGGCGACCTATCCACTAGCTCGGCTAATGCAAAAGCGATTCGCGAAAGATTCGATGGCGGCGATGGTTGGCGCTGTGAAAACTTAGAATTAACGGCATTAGTTCAATAAGGGAACGGAGCACCTCCGTTCCCTTTCTTGCATTAGCCGCGAAGACCGACCATGTTGCCGGATTCGTAGCGTTTTAATCCGTGGTTGAAAACCACTATTGCCAGTGATACCACAAATAGTGCCCCGAGCAGGCTGTACAGAGCGTCCACCATCGAGAGCTTTCTCAAGGCGTCGATTGGAAAGCCGCTGATGAAGGCTGCCGGCATCAATGTGTACAACAACCATTTGCACTTGCTGTCGAACAGATCCATAGGATATGTGCTGAAGGCAATGAGGCCGTGTCGCCAGTTTTCGCACAGAGTGTCCGCGTTGCCGAGGTAGAAGGCTAAGCTCCCTGACAAAACACTGAATCCGAGGAAAAGGAGTGCTACGCTCAAAGTGAGCAAGCTGAAGAGCAATAGGTGTTGCCAGTCCGGATGAACCATGACTATGTAGATCACGTATCCGAACACGGTGTCGCCGAAGGCACTTGCATTCATGCGTCCGAGGACGATGTGAGGCAGCAGCGCTCGAGGGTATAAGAGCCAGACATCGAGCTGTCCCATGGCGATCAGGCGCGGAAGGGCGAGCGCATTGCCGAATAAGCAGTGCGCTATCCCAAAACCGGCAGCTGTCACTGCCCATAGTGTCGCAACGTCGGCTGCTTCCCATCCTTTGACGACCGGAAATCGGTCGAACAACATGACGAAGTAAGCAAGCCAGAGGCAGTCATTGACGAACATGGCGAGCGCCTGCGAGATGAACGCTGTGCGGTACTCGAGCTGTGCTTTCACGTTAAAGCGAAAGTACGAGGCTGCCAGTCCGAGGTAGTTTGTGAATCGATTCCACATTTTAGCCTCCATTCAAGGCGATGCGTTTCAACGCCTTGCTATAAACAAATGCGATAACCAGGGCAAATACCGCAATCCAGAATATCTGGAATCCAAGCAGTGTTGCGAGGCTGGTCAAATCCGGATGAACGAACTGGCGAGCTGGACCGCTGACGATGTATCCGAAGGGGAGAGCTTTCAACACGGATTGAAAGCCTTCAGGGAAAAGGTCGAGCGGCAAAAGCATACCGCCTGCCACCATGGTCAGTCTCGAGTAGATCAGGGCGATCCCTGAGGTGTCTTCGCACCAGAAGGCGAAAAGTCCAACCAGCAAGTAGCCCAGGAAGTCGAGGATCAGAGCCAGGGGCAATGCCAGCATCACACAAGCCATTCCGAAGGCCAGGTCGCGGGGCGGACCGACAATCAAGAGCGCTATCGATCCGGCGGCAACGGCGGTGACGCCGAATCGAACCGCCTGTTCTCCGAGATTGGAGGCAAGCCGGTACAGCGGATACGACATCGGTCTTACCAACTGTACGGCTATGGCTCCGGTTCTGACGTCTTCATCCACAAGTGGTGTCACTCGTGGTGATGACAACATGATACATTCCGTTATTGCCAGGTACCAGATGATCTGTTCGAGAGTGTAGCCCTGGAATGAGGCGACGTTCGTGTTGGCGAAGATCGCCTTCCAGAGTTGCATGAATATAAACAGTATGATGCCGAGGAAGCACACGCGGCTTCCGATCTCTGCTGCATAGGCGAGGTTAGACTTCGCCGATGTGACGGCGATTGCCCAGTATTTGCTGAAGCTTTTCATAGTCTGTTCACCTCCTTTGTTTGACCATTTTTTGCCTCCAAGCGCTAACCGACCGCTTGCAGCTCAGGCACTTCATCTGTTTCCTTCAACTCGTGCTCCAGACCGTATATGTGGGCCAGAGCGTCTTCGAGACTGAGTCCGGTGTATTGCTTCCGGAGATTCTCAACGCTGTCGTCTAAAACCAGTCGACCGTGGTTGATGATGATCACCCGCTCCGCGACGCTTTCTATGTCGCCGGTATCATGGCTGGTGAGGAAGACGGTCAAGCCTTCTTTACGATTCCATTCGCTGACCAACTCTCTAAGCTGCTGTCTTGCGTGGATGTCGAGTCCGATGGTGGGCTCGTCAAGCAATAGCAAGCGCGGCTTATGCAAGAGACTGGCTGCTACCTCCGCTCGCATTCTTTGCCCGAGCGACAGTTTTCTAACTGGCACGTCGAGCAACGGACCGAGCCGAAATCTTTCGATAAGCTCATCTCGTCTTCGCCTGTACGCGACTTTGTCGAGATTGTAGATTTTAGCGAGCAAATCGAAAGTATCGCTTGCCGGTAAGTGATACCACAACTGGGAGCGCTGACCGAAGACGGCGCCGATGTGGAAAGCCATGGAAGAGCGCTCTTTCCATGGTACGTATCCAAGCACCCTGGCGCTTCCAGCAGTTGGGGTCAAGATACCCGTCAACATGCGGATGGTCGTGGACTTGCCAGCACCATTGGGACCAACGAATGCTAGAGCCTGTCCTTCTGGTACGTTGAAAGTTACGTTATCGACAGAGACAACCTCCGCTTTCGTGCGGCGGAAGAATCCGTTGCGCTTGTGCACTTCGTATACCTTACGTAAGTTTTCGACTTCGACTGCATTGTTCATATTGATCACCATTGAAAAAAAATGAGCCCCCTATGCCTGGGACTCACACGATTCGCTTCATTAATACGAGGATGGATTATTCCCTCATGCGAACACGTGCTGCTCCCGTCTCCGGCGCATTTACGGCGAGGA
>CAZISK010000777.1:0-4414 GCA_964541355.1 uncultured Candidatus Obscuribacterales bacterium | reverse complement strand
GTATCAACGGCTTATTGGCACGATCCGGATTTGTTCGGCGAAACCATGAATCCCGATGGTCGTTCTTGTAGGTTGAAAAGTATGCATCGGCATTTTTTGACCATGGATAGCCGGAGCACATCGACGAAGCTATAGTCACGAAGTACTCGGCCATTTCCGGGTGACGAGCAAGCAATAGATCTGCCGCGCGAGTGAAGCACAGCCCTTTGAGAAACTTACCTTCCCAGAACAAGGGCGGTAGAAGAACCGTGAGATCCGTTTTGTAATATGATTCTTCATCACCTTCAAAGACTTCGAAACTCCAAGAATCGATATCTGCATAAATCTCTTCCAGCGGTTTGTCGATAACCGGCTTTCT
Source organism: uncultured Candidatus Obscuribacterales bacterium (assembly GCA_964541355.1). GTDB lineage: Bacteria > Cyanobacteriota > Vampirovibrionia > Obscuribacterales > Obscuribacteraceae > JADYXR01. The sequence continues at coordinate 4,056 of CAZISK010000777.1, read as the reverse complement.
GTAGTATTCGACATTGGGCTTTCCGCCTGGCACAATAAATTACTAGTCCTGATGAAGATCCAATTCCTTCCTGGGTCTTTGAGCTTTTGGAACTACATAGAGACTTGTAGCTAAGGTTAGATGAGAAGGGTCGATCTCCGCCAAACAAGAGCGAATAATGACCGGATTGCCCCTGGGTAACGGAGCCGCTTCATACAGAACTACTGGATGCGACTCTTCGTAGAACTGAAGCAGATAGTCGATCAGTAACTTGAGCCCGGGATGGACCGATTTGGATGCATTAAAGGTAAAATCTCCAATAATGCCGACCTGAAACAATACCAGTGCTGACGTCGGATCAAAAATTCGAGATTGCACCAAGAAATCTGTCGCCTCAAAAATTTGACAGCCTCTGCCACCAATACCAAGGTCAGCAAAGAGACAATCGGCAGCAGAGATTGCCGGCAACATGCGAGCCGCAAATCCGCCTTCCTTTGCGCGCCTGATCACTTCGTGAGATGCCTTGACAAAAAGTCCAGGATGACCGTAGAACGCAGCGCACACTCTCAGACCAGATTGGACGGATCGCATTATTCGTTCAGCCATCTCCTCATATGAGACTGCTCTATCTTTGCCCGGAGCATAGCAATCGTGCAAGGACTCGGAATTTGAGTTCGTCTTGACGATCCACCTGGCGGTAACTGGATCTGCCACCAGATAGAACACCTGATCAGCATCTTCGATCTCGTCTTGGGTATCGAACGAAATTTGGTTGTGGTGTATTCCTGTACCGACCACACAGAGAGAGCCCTTCTTCATGGCGTTCTCTACCCCCAGTCAAACATTGGTATTGAACACATTGATTTCTCCTGGACACAGCCACGCTGAAACGCTACTTGCTTCCACACTAATGCTCCAGCGCTGCTACCATTTCTTCGTTCTTATCACGCTGAGCGGCAGGATATACATAAAGAGTGGCAATCATACTTTGCAATGAAGTAGCAACCTTAGCCAATTGACAGTGAATAATGGATGGTCTGCCGTTAGGCGTTTGAGCGCCTTCATAAAGAATTACCGGGTGCGATGGTTCATAGAACCGACACAGATAATCAACCAACACCTTCAAGCCTGGATGTTCCGATTTATTGGGATTACAGGTGGGATCCCCAATAAAGCCAATCTGAAACAATACAAGCGAGCAGGTGGGATCGAATATTCGCGACCTCACCAAAAAATCGGTCGCTTCAAACATCTGACAGCCGCTTCCAGGTTCAACACCCAGATCTGCAAAGAGACAATCCAAAGCAGAGACAGCCGGTAACATTCGACATTCAAAACCTTTTTCCTTAGCCAGCTGTAGTGCTTTGTGCGTCGGTGTAACAAGGAAACCGGGATGACCATAGAAAACGGCACAAACTCGAAGTCCACTTTGCACAGAGCTCATTATTCGTGTCACCATCTGACGATATGAAATCAACCGGTCCGTCCCCGACTTGTAGCAATCCTGCAAGGACTCAGCGTTGGAGTTTACCCGCATAATCCAAGTTGCTGTGATTGGATCTGCCACCAGGAAAAAGACTTTGTCAGCTTCCTCTATCAGGTCTTTCGTTTCGAGGGTCAGGTGGTTGAGATGAATACCGGTACCAACCACGCAAAGGGAGCCCTTCCTCATGGTGCGGTACCGTCAACTGTGATAAACCCAGCATCCAATAGATTCTTGATCATAGTATTGATGTCATCGCCGAGACTTGGCGGGACCAAACCGTGGGTCCTGGCCAGTTCAGTGGTCGTCTCGATGATATCAGCAGTCGAGTGCTGTCCATCACAGAATTCCCAGACAACCGCTCCAAGCGGTGGAATTACGTAAGACCGCTGTAATTCGGTGTGGTAGACGACCAGATATCCATCAGGAAGCAACGAGCACTTTGTATTTTGAACGCGACAGGGAAAATTCATTTCGGTCTCAGCTCACACCTTGCAAGCGAATTATAACAATTTCCAGAAAAGCATTCATTTCAACGGACGGTCCCACTTTGTCAGGTGTAGCCGCATACGCCGGCGGAATTTCATATTGCTCCACGGCAGATATAAGCTCCCCGACAAGCATTCTCATTCCAACAAAGGGACGGTCCGTCCCACTCTTCAGGTGGATGCTGTAGCCGCATACGCCGGCGGAATTTCATATTGCTCCATGGCAGATATGGCAGCAAGTAGAGCTCCCGCTGCAAGAGATTTCTTCACGAGCGTTCGTAAGAACTCTTTGCGCGTCATGCCCTGCACACATGATTCCACGTCAGGCTCTTCCTGTTTTACTTCATTTTCCGGGTCTGTGCTCATGACTCGCCCCTTTAGTCAACACAAGGTATTTTCCCATTATACACACTGGAGAAACCTCGAACCTATCCTACTTGATCACAAGTTGGACAAGGCATTCAACCTCATCTCTAAATTTCCGTTCTGCAAGAGCAGGCAACTTCCACCTTCAAAGACCTTGATAAGTCGATCAATACCGTTCGCCACCTTTGGTGCATTCGAAATTGGAAGCACAGTTCTGACATATTGAGTCCATGCTATTTCGTGGACATTTAAATCGCTGTGAACGTTGGCCGCTGTTAACGAAAGATGCACAGCCACTGGCGTTCGCGTAGGCAGTTTGTCAGTTTGAAAAAGATCGTGTCTTATCAGCCATCGTGTCCCTGCAAGCGGTTGAGGCATAATGCCGGTTGCCGCATTGATCAGGTCAGGTGCTTTTGGTCTCAGAGACAGTGGTGCGACAGCGGGAACCGGCTCGCCCTGATCAATGAAGACGACGTCCTCACTAACGATCTTCCAATTGAAGCCTAGTGCAAGAGCAACAACCAGTGTGGTTTTACCGGTCTGAGTTCCACCAGACAACCAGACCGGCACTCCTTTTGGCGTTATGAGGAGCGCCGCCTCTAAAGCAAGATCGTTCGGGTAAAACTGAATATGATGGCTGAGCGCTCTGTCTACGACGCACCAGATGACATATGCCAGGACCGGTAGCTCCTGGGGCTGAGCCTCATACTGCTCTTTCAACCGATCGATATTTATGGCATCTGGACTGGTAAGGTGTAAATCGGAATTGGCAAGATATCGCTTGTAAGCCCAACTGGATTCAAACGGCACGAAAGCATCGTAAACCGCTTGTGAGAATAGCGAGTCCTGGCTACCGAGCTGAAAGAGATATTTGCCCAAGCAACGAATCTCCGGCGACAAGGTGACTGACGGCGGCAAAATTCGCTGAGGCATGTGACAATCTCTCGATATTCAGTAGCAGCGTGTAATCATACCTTGAGCCGGCTGTGGTGCGCCGCAAAACCAGGGCAATCAAGCATTATAGCTTCTTCTCTCTGCCAATTAATTTTGAAGCCTTTATAGGACTAATTTATGGCTTTGAAATTCCTTGTTTGTGAACCTCATGGCTTTGGGTTTCCGGGGTGCTGCTCTGGCTTTGCGGGTTGTTTCCATCTTCAGGAATTCTATAAACAAAGATGGAATCTCCCACAACAGCAATTGGTTTTAACCCCAAAAGCCAACGAATGACGCTCAGAGGTACGTATTGCAATCTCCCTGTGTGGGTATAACGGAATTCTTTTGACTGTTTATTCAACGCCGCAGCCTGAGCCAAGTAATAGGTGGAAACAGCAAAATACTCACCAGGCGGCAACTTTCCTTTTGACCACGGTACATAGCACATATCGAGATAGTAGTATGGGTTTCCTGTTCCGAAGTAGAACAGATGAAGCCGCTGGATTCTCTTGCGCTCGACGTATAGTTTCAATCGATATAGGTCTATGCCCCAATCGACATTGGAGTCGATGGCGACATAGTAACCCTTGCGCTTTCCACCTGCGATCTCGTTGAAATAGGCAAGGTATCCGGGATACGTCAACAGAGAAGAGATGCATCCAAAAGCCAGGCAAGCTGCCGTGCCATACCGGAGCATTGTAAGTGAACGCCCAGACGAACTCGTGAACACAGACTTGGACAACGACAGAGCAGTCAGAAGGTACACGAACGGAAGAACAGGCAGAATATGGCGAATACCCAGGTTGA
>CAZISK010000776.1:0-4416 GCA_964541355.1 uncultured Candidatus Obscuribacterales bacterium | reverse complement strand
CAAGGGTGAGACGCATGTGCACGAGCCTCATCCGACCCGCGATTACACCGAGCGCTCGATGCAGATTAGTAAATGACTTGGCATACTCTCCCGTACGCGTGTAGAGGTGATTGAGCTGGTTGAGACTGGTAGCTAAATTGAGCTCCTGGGATTTTTCTGATTCAGCGAAATTAATAGCCTCCTGCCAGAGCTTGGAAGATTCCTCCAGATTGCCCTTGATGAAAGCCTCTTCCGCCTTTCGCTCCATCGACTCCCACTTCGCGTCGAGCGACGTGGTGGAGGAGTCCGATACGACACCAGATTCGGTGGCATATACGGAAGTCGGGACTGAGATAAGCAAAGCCAGCGCAATAAGAATGCAAATTCCACGACTTCGGGTGCGGGCAGTTTGCTCTCTAATCATGCGCCATATCCTCGAGGTTTGCAGGAGGAATATATTAGCGCATTGATAAATAGTAGATCTACATTCTTCCCCAGAAGGGATTGATCAGATGCGAAAAGGACGTCACGGACCGGCGAGAGGTCTCGTTATTAAAATAGAGTATGTCCGTCTCATGCTGCTCTTTAGGGCTGCAGTTGTCATAGAGCAAGGTATCCATCAATGTCGGCTTTTTGAAGAATGGCATGAGGAACTGCTCGGTTGATTCGAACACTTCGCCGTCATGAAAAGTCTCATAATCGACAATTCTCAAATTCGTGACATCGAAGGCAAATTCGTTGAGCTTGTCCAGCTCGTTGAGACGCCAGGTGACACAACGCGCATCGTTGTGCTCGGAAGTCAACAGTTTGCCGGCGGACTGATAGCTCTCGAGCGCTCCGAGCTTTCCGGATACGAAGGTGCGAGCCTCTCCCTTATAGACATAGGCAGTGATGATAACTTCATCTTTGCCTTTGACTACCTGAACGCATCCGGCACCACCGGTAGATTTGAGATCATCGATCGCCATTAGAAATGTTCTGCGCGGTGCGCGACTCATCGATCTAATGTTGCTCTGCCCGTAGAGTGTGGAAGCCATACCATGGGCGGTGGCATTGTTGAGCAAACTGAGGTTGAAGGTACAATCAACCTCTTTCAAAACCATTAGCAGCTCCGCAAATGCACCTTCACTCAGAGTCGCTTGTTTGTGTCCGCGACGGCGAAAACTGCAGCAGATACCACGTCCATCCAGTGTGATGAGCGTCGCTCGAGCCTTGAGATTGTCGGATGCCACATGCAGAGCGCAGGTGATTCCTCGAGCCTGGATGTAATGAAACAATTGTCGAAAACGGATGTGTCTGGCGAGTATAACTTTCAAACCAAACATGTCTTTCTCGAAGGAAACTCCACCGACAAAGCGCCGGCAATCTCCTTTATGCGACTTCGGATTAGTCAAAGAGCGACGAAGTCGATTTGCGTCTTGCCTCTTTTCATAAGCGCGCAAGCGGTTCAACATAGAGCGTGCTCCCTCTTCGAGCGGCCTGGTGCCAACACACAATACAAGCCATATAACCCAGCGGAGTTTATATATTAGCTACTAATTGTGAACCTTTCGTGTCATGAGAACTTTCTCCAGCGCTTTCGATGCGGGAATTCCCACTCTGACTGCGTCTTTCGAATTTCTTGCATATTGTCAGGGAGTCAGACTAGGGGCCGAATTGTGAGATCGCTGTGAAAATGTGCCGGTTGAGATCTGCATGAAATGTCTGATTCGGATTCCGGTTAGTAGATGCTGGAATCCAAAGTCCAACCCAAGCCTTTGCAAAACGGGCAGACAGTCCATTCATCGGGGTTGTAAGAACTGTTGTAGAAAATGCGTTCCGGCCCGCATTGCCCACAAGCCGAAGCATTTTCCGGTGGTGGCGGCAAGAGTTCGCGGAGCTCCGGCAGTTGCAGCTCTTTTGCACCGCTCACCAACCCAAACGCGATTAGCTCGATAGCGCTCGTGATTTGAGGCTCATGGCAGGCGCTCCAGAGCCCGTCGTAGTCCCAAACAATAATCTTGCCGTCGAAGCTCAGGAAGAATGCCACCCCGTGTCGAGTAGTCAGTAAGACTGCATCGTTGTGCAAAAGCACCTCGCGGCAAGACTTTTCGTTCACGAGTTGCTGAGCCTGCATCTCGGAAAGGCGAGCCTTGAGCTCGGGTGCAATTGCTAAACTCACGGTCGAATTTAGCGCGCTCTCGTCGCTAGAAAACATACGTGTCGAGACCATCTCCCATCTTCAGCAAGGTAACAGAGTCGGACCAGGTTCCGGTAGGCTTTTTCTCTCCGTCCAAACAACGCACCCTCACTTCATAATAGGCAGGTTCAGGGAAAAGAGAAGGAGGCAAAGCTACTTTGCCCATGTTCCGCTCGACATTGAGGGTCGCACTAACAGCACTCTCCGTTGTGCCCATCAAGTAGTTGTCGAAAAAGAAGTTCGGTTTTGTCACTTCGATCTGTGCCGATCGCGCATTAGTGACGTTGCTTCCATCAAAAACAAACAAGACTTTCTCATCTTTGATGACATACTCACCGGAATTTAGCGGCTTCAGTTTGTAGAGTCCGGCATACGGCGTTAAGTGATCGCGCTTCACAAGCCTGATGTTGCTCACCTCAACTGTATCGGCCGCAAAGAGACCGATCACAAGCGAGGTTATCTTTCCAGCCGAATACCATTGCCAGAAATGAGAGAGTTGCACGCGAACGTGATCGCCGTCCTTGAGCTTGGGAACATTGGTCGCTACAACGGACCAGTTTTCGGATCTATCTTTATCGACGGACAGCGAGTTCCAACCGATAGCCATCGGCGCCAGAGCGCTTTTATCGTCAGGTCTGAGCGTGCCCTTCAAGTCGAACTCGAGAAAATCATATTGCTGCGGATGAATACTCAATTGGTCGATCTGCAGCCTGGCACCATTTTCGGTATTATGCATGGTGATACCATTTCCTCGAATCTCGGAGGTTCCCTTTCCCTGGTAGCTCCAAACCGAGCCGACAGCTCTGCCGATCCCAGAGGCTCGAACAGGCAGAGGCAGAACTTCCGGAAGCCCTAGTTCACCTCCCCATTCGATCGGATGATACCGCAAGTCATTCCGGCTCCAAACATACGGTCCCAGCACATCATCGTTTCGCAACAACTCGTTGAACCGTCTAGTGTTGATCACTTCGTAAGGACCGAAAATGAACGGTTCGAAAGTAATGATTTTTTCCGATATCGATCGTTGCGTAAACGGCGGTCTCAGCATGTGGTGGAAAGTGGAGCCATTGAAATTCTCATGTGCTCCTTTGTAATCTTTCGGTATTCCGAGGACTATGATTTTCGACTCTTCATTGTCTTTCTGCGACTCCGCCAGTTGCACCGTCTCGGACATGAGTCGCTGCATCTCATGTCCAGCCGCCTGCCAGATCAAATTGCTGTTATAGGTAGCCCAACCCATGACGAAAGTCATAACAAAAAAAACCAGGGCGCTCGTGATACCAAGATTGGTGTTGGCTTCCCGCGGCAAGCTATAACGAGCCTTGAGCCTGGTCGGATGGAAGAGAAGCACCGGCCATAGTGCACTGTAGGCCATCGTGAAGAAGAACAACAACCGGCTCGTCTCCAACTCAACTCCTACCCCCAGAGGAACAATCGAAACGATCATCCAGATCATGAGAAAGACAATCCATCTCAACGGATTTGCCTGCGCGATCAGGCGAATCACGATTATGCCAAGACAAGAGGCCAGACAGATCAACAGGATCCAATGTGGAAACATCATCGAAGTCGTCAGGCTCTGTGGGATCGGCAAGACAATTCGGATTATGTTGTTCAGATCAAACCAGCGAAGCAAAAGATCTCGATCTAAGGCCCCGCCCATCATTCCGCCGTAGCCGCCGACGACTGTTCCCAGAGCTTGCAATCGTATAAAGAGATAAACGACGCTTATGACGACAAACGGCCAGGTCATTCGACAAGCCAATAGCAGGCGTCCGGATAGTGTCCACTTACTGGCGACCGGCGGCGCACCATTTGTGGTATCATTGGTCGTTTCAGCAGACGACGCACTCACCGATTCGTCTTGGCTTTTCTGGACGGGCTCATCGAGAGCTTCACCACCCTTGTCAGCGCTTTCCTCCGATTCAGCGCGCCGGTTCTGCTTCTTTTTGCGCTTTGCCTTCTTAATCTCCCTCTCCATATGCGCAACTTGACGCGCTGATGGAGGCTTCTTAGGTTTGGCGGAATCCTCGGCAGTTTGTTCCTCCTCCTGTTTGCTATCAAGGGAGGCCGTCCGAACTTTCGACACGATGTCCTTAAACTGTTCCTCCTCGGGCCAGGTCATATAGTAGGCAAACGCGAGAACCGGCAGACCAATGGAGATTTCCCTACTCAATAGAGCACAAACGAAACAAAACAGTGCTAAGAAATAGGGCGCTCGACGCTTTTCTTGATGACTTGCCACAAGCAGAATCAAG
>CAZISK010000775.1:0-4426 GCA_964541355.1 uncultured Candidatus Obscuribacterales bacterium | reverse complement strand
AGCGGTTTGCGCAACGAGGGCGCCACCTACTACGGTGGCGCCCCTCCGGGCGGGTTGACGAATGTGCGAAGCGACCTCTGGAGGTCGCCGCTGGACTACAGGACCATCTGGTGGTCCAGTTTGCTGGACTCCGTGAGCCGACTCTGGCGATCGACGGTTTCCGCGATCGCCATCGCCAACGCCGCCACGCGAAGTGCAGCCGGACCCCTGTAAAAGCCGGGCTGGCCAGGGCAGGAGTATTTCAGGAGCTGCTCGAAGTTGATCTGCCAGTCACGGTTAGATGGTGTCGCCCCGTCCTGACGCTCAAGTTTGCAACGAACTCGACAAGGTAGAAGTACGTTGAAGTGGGGTGTCGGCACATGGATTTCGTTGTGCGCGTCGAGCACAGCGGATATTCCACGCACGGTCACCTCATTGTCCAGCAGGCGCGCAAGAGCCTCAGTGAGGACATCTCCCAGGCTGGACTCCGGTCCGTCTTGCCAGAGAAGGTAGGACGGAACTTCGCCCTCGACCCCGGTCTTGATTTCGAAATTCACGGTAAATGGCGTCGGCCCCCCGCTTCTGTAAATGTAAATCTGGACGCGCGCATCCTTGCCGTCGATGGGCTCGACTGACACGCTACGGAGCACTGGCCATCCCGACGGCGTCACCATGCTCGAGTCGCGGTCATCAGGGCCGTTGTCCGTGAGCTCGACCGGAGCTAGCTCGGGAGGGGCGACTCCCGACGCCTCGATACAACTGTGCTCGAGCTCTGGATTCTGATCGATCGAAGCCTCTTCGGGACGCACCCTCGAGGCCCCGCTGGATGGCAGAGATTGATCTGCCGTGTCAGCCGGCATTTGAACACGAGGCAGGATTTCCCAAAGCTGGACCAGCTTGGGCAAAGGCTCCGGAGTTTGGAGTGGAGGCAGGACGACCCTGGACGACCGTAAGGGACCATCCTTGATGTCACGGATCTCGGAGGTCGGAATGCTGTCCGCGTTGACGCGAGTATCCGAAGAGCCGGGGGTTCCGAATTGGCTGGACATGGGCGATCTCTCTTTCTTGTTGGACAACCGCCGGACCGGACGCTTCGATCCGGACCCGGCAAGATGCGGCTGAGGGCCGGCATCTTAACCCTGACACAACAAGCGCCAGAGCCTCAGACAAAATACAACACTGACTCAAACTTCATCCTTGATACGTTCGCGCTTTTCTCGCGAACGCAAACTGCCAACTGACGACCGCATAATACGACTTCCGTGGCATATCAAGTCGCCTTTCAATGCACGCATTTATGACGACAGATTGGACGTCAGTTTTTCCAGGATCCGTCGCTACTGACCAAGCGAAGCCACGCATCCTCCTGACAGGACGCGGGACTTCCAGGCTTCACCGATCATCCTAGTACAACCGATTACAGCCACGGTATCACTGCCGGTGGCGCGTCGAATTTCCCCAGTCGAGACTGGTCGCGTTGACCAGATCCCACGTGCTGGACAGGTGAACGAGGTGGGCACGGTCACGGAAGTCGAAGTAGACCGCCTCTGCCCAGGAGCCGTCCGCCAGCTGGGCGAAGCAGTGTTCATGCCGTTCAAAGCGCTTTGCCTCGAGATGCGTAACGACCTCCACTCCCTTGCCGTCAACGGGCGCAAACCGGTAACGCCCGTGGTAATCCTTGTCTAGAAAATATCCCTGACGCCACCCGGAGTAGGTCCAGCCCTGAACCATATCGCCTGGCTCGAGCATTAGAATTGCAGCAGCACGCTCCAGCGACCGTGCGGTCCAGCCTGGCGAGGGCACGTCGTCGAGCCGGCATCCACCGCTAGGGTAGCCGGTGCTGACGGTGATCTTGCCGTCTCGCTTTTCGATCTGCTCTCCGCCTATGTCGAAAGGACCGCGGAGATACATCAACCTGCCGTCCGCGCGCGCCGCGAAGTGCGGCAAGATCGAGGCGCCAAAAATGCCGACGGACTCCGTTTCATCGGCATCCCGCCACGATTCACCCTGCAGTACCTGCGGCAAGTAGCGACACGGAATCTTCAAGATCCGCGTCGACTCGCCGGTGGTAATTGTTTTCGTAATTGCGCTCATGATCCATGAATCCCTTGTATGAGAGTAGAGGTATTCGGAGCAAAACGAAGGCCCCGCCCATTTGAAAGAAGCGAGGCCTTCGCATTGTTATCGGGGTCGCGAGGACGTATAGCGCTCGCGATTCTCTTCAGACAACTGCTCGGATCACCGGAGCATCAGGACCTGTGGTTCATCTCAAACAACCCGGATACCGAGGCAGCCCCAATAGTCTGTCAGTGACGTGACTCTGGGAGTCGATGAATAGTCAGAACCCTTGCGGTTCTTCAGAGGCATCAACTCCTTGAGGACGGACGCCGGAGAAGGTCAGGCACCAGCGGAGTCCGTCCTCGGATGGCTCACCAAGCACCATACGGACGCCTTTCAGCACACCCTTGAGGGCCGCGTCCCGTCGGAACCAAAAATCTCCGTTCGGCAGCTCTTCGCTAAGCTTGCCGCCGATGACACGCTCCGGAAGAAATGGCCTGGCCTCCGGGTTGACGGAAGACAAGTTCTTGTAGATGACCCGATCGCCCTTCCCAGCCGAGGTCTGGATCGCGATCATATGATCAGTGTCGACCCAACCTTCAAGATCAAGCTCTCCATGACCATCGAGCGTTGGGACGAAGTAGAAGTCTTTGAACTGCGGCAGGCTCTGGTATTTGATAAGAACCGCTCCGGCAGCCGCCGCTTCGTTTTTGAACAACATCATGGCCACCGGCATCGACTTGTAGACCCGCGAGAACACGCTCAGAACACTCTCGTAGCCGGCGCCTGACGGGCCCGCAAGTGACATGCAGTTAGTCTCGAGAACGCTGGGAATGCTGGTCGGGTTCTCAGCCAGAACCAGGGTGTAGAATTCCGTCTCGATCACCTTGTTTCGCCCTGGAGCGGGACCGCCGACACTCCTGCTGCCTACTACCGACCGCGAAGTCGGGGTAACGGCTTCATCGATGTCATCAAGAGCCGAGCCGAGATTCGTGGCCTCGACTGGCTCAATGGTGTCAAAGACAGCCGGCAGCGGCCAGAACATCATATTGGTGTAGCTGCGCCAGCCAGGCTTGCTCTCCGTCACGGACCGCACACCGACCGCAGGCGCGACATCGTTCTTGTAGATGATGTACCTGGTCTCGTCAGAGAGCTCACCGACAACGATTCGGGTAGCGGACAGGTTAGCTCCGAAAGCAGTAATGCACATTGTGGAATCTCCTGAATTTCGCCGAAGCAAACGCCCCGGCTTTGGACTGAGTTCGATCACGTTTTGGTGGGAAACTCTCAGATCTCGGTTATCGAGACTTGAGAATTTAGAAGGCAAAACTGCATACGCACTCGCGATTCGGAATGCGTTGTCGCAAACGATACCAATCTATGGCACCACATGCGATGTCAATGTAGCACCCGGCTTCCAGCCAGGGACCGAATGGCAATTCGTAACTCTGTTCCATTAACTCCCGGAACGTCATTTCGGCCAACACAGGCCTCCGCATTGCTTGAATCAGACAGCTAAAACGAACTTGTCGATAGGCGCCTCCTTTGGTGTACGCCTAGATAGTGACCTGTACTCAGAGGGTTAGCACCGCTCCCTCTAAGCGCTCCGCCTCCGATCTCCTTATGGACCTCCGCGAATCTGGAACATTCGGTATTGAAGGATACAAAATCTCCGAATTCGCATCGAGGCAATCCACCAACGTCCGTGCGAGTAGAGGCGTCACCACCAATACTTTTCTATCATTGAAACGACCACTGAATTAGACTCGACTCTCTCCTGCGGAACTTTCTGGATTACCCCTTTCAGTATCTTGATTTCCTTTCTGGAAGTCCATAACCTCGAACCATATTCTGCGATTTTCTCTGATAAAATCGACCAGTTATGCTCGCAACTGCTGTTTTTCCGATATTATTATCGTCCGCTCACCAGCACCCCGATATAGGATCGTCCTCTCCTATTATGGACCCAGTAGTTTTGTACCTTTATATAGGCAAACCAGCAAAGAACAGAGCGGTCCTTTGCGTACCTGAGGCGCAGCAAGCAATCTGTCGCGAAGCCTGAGACCAGCTACAGAATGCGTGTCCGTGATGATGAGCTTTTAAGATCTGGAACAACATAGTTTCTCTAACCGGCTGAAACATCTACTCAATACAGGAGCGACTCTCATCGTTTATCTGGACTATCTATTTCAAACAAATTTCCATTTTTTAAAAGTCCATATTATGACACAACAGAGAGCATACATTTCGGCGCGCATCAACAACTTTGCTTAAGCACTCATGCTACTACCGATATTACCAACAAGTCGTTCGTACGGCCGCGCCAACAGCGGCCACCTTATTGCCCCCTCGTGGTTCAATGAGCGAGTTATGAGGTATACGTATTAAA
>CAZISK010000774.1:0-4433 GCA_964541355.1 uncultured Candidatus Obscuribacterales bacterium | reverse complement strand
TGGAAGCGATGGGCGACGCCGCTTCCCTCAAAAAGCTGGAGCGCAACCTCATCATCGTTGGCAACCTTGTACCTGCCAATCAAGATAAGTCGTCTGCTTACACTTATAGAAAATTTCGGAAGGGAAAGAAGTGGAGAGTCGATCTGGAATCTCCATCGAAATCAGGACAGGTAGAGCCGCCTAAGCGGATTTTGGCATACAACGGTCTTGCTGGTTGGCGATCGTCCGGCACCGTTCCCGAAGATCTGAGCGCATCGCGTCTGCGCCAGCTCAATGACGACAACGAACGGGCTCATACTGTGCTCGCTCGATTTTCCAATCCTGATTACAAATTCAAGCTGTTGGGTGCCACCACATTTCGGCAAATTCCGGTCTATGCCATTCAAATTGAGCATGCCGAGGACACCGCTACGACGCTGTATATCGATAAACGCAACTTTCTGGTCGATGGGCTGAGTTACGAAACAACAGATCCAGCCGAGGTCGGTGCTCGCAAAATCTCGATGGAGTATTCTGAGTATCGCCCCATCGGCGGTTCCATGTTTCCTTTCAAACAAACGAAATATATCGATGACAAGCCAGCCTCAGACATAGTCGTTACAAGCATCTCCACCACGGATAATATCGACGAATCCGTATTCGATCGGCCGCAGTCCGCCGACAAGGTTCACCTGTCCCACGCTGTAGTGGTGCCATTCGATTACCAGCAGAGAGAGATTCTCGTAAAAGGCAGAATCAATAACGGTGAAGAGTTCACTTTCCTTTTCGACACCGGAGCGAGCGACACGATTATTGATCGACGCGTAGCAGCCGAAAGCTTCTTGATGAAAGAAGGACAGAGCGGAATGATGGCTCTTGCTGGCAGGGTCGAGGTGACCAATACCGTTTTAAAGCGCCTCGAGTTAGGCAACCTTATTCTTAACGATGTCGATGCGCGTATTGCAAATCTCTCAGGTCAATCTACTCAGTTAGGCAGGCGAATTGCAGGTATCATCGGCACCAACGTAATGTCGAAAGCGGTTGTTCGAATAGACTTTGGAAAACCGAGCCTGACGTTTTACGACAAGGACACATTCGAGAAGCCTAAGGAAGCCAGTGTCATTCCTCTTGTTCAACAGAACGCACCGGTCGTGAAGGCTAAGATCAACGGTACTGACGAAGTGCTTATGCTTGCTGATACCGGAGCTGCGTTCAACAATATCCCTTTCGACGTAGCGAAAAAGGTGCTCCAGCGCAGTGCGGCACAGGAGACTCACACCACGGAAGGGAGCGGTCTTGATGGTCGTCGTATCAAGCTCGGCAATGTCGTTGCCCGGGCTGTTGCCGTTGGACCACACTCGGTGTCGAACATGAATTTCACATACTCGATCGCCGGGGCAAACGCTGCCGGAAAGGCAGACGTCAGCAAGACAGTCGAAGCAAAAGAGGGGTTTTTCCAAAACTCAGCGATTGGAATACTCGGCAATCCATTTTGGGAAAACTTCATTGTCACGGTTGACTACAAGTTTCAACGCTTGCTTCTGGAGCCGAATCCATCGTTTAGAGTTCGAAATGAGATCGGCAAATCTCTCGAGCTTGGTGACACGAAAGTTTTTGTCTACAGCGATTATCGCGCCGGAGAAGCCGCATATCAGCGAGGTTTACTGATCGCTAGCAATGCAAAGGATTTGCGCAACCAAGCGACTCTTTATGGACGTCTTGCCAGCATGAGACGAATGATGGCTAAGGATCTCAGTCGACCTGAGCATGCCAAGGCTGCCTACGAGCTCTTTCTAAAGGCCCAGGATATGGCCCGCAAATCTTCGTCCCGCGATGTCGAAGGACGAATTCTGGCTGATTGGAGCCTGCTTTATATGGACAACGGCCAGGGTGCAGAGGCGCGCCAGACGATCAATCAGGCAATCATGATGGCGCCGTCCGACCCGCAAGTTAATCTCGACTATGCCTTGCACCTATCGAGGGAATCGAATTTCATCGAGATGCAGAAGTACCTGGATAAGGCTCTATTCTTCGATCCGAGCAACTGGCAAGCCTTGTGGTGTCAATTCAAGCTCAGTGAAAAGTTCATGGACTATTCCAAAGGTGTCGCTACTTTGAAAGAAATATTACGATACTATCCATGGTCGAAACTGGCTGCCAGTAAGCTTACCGAGTTTCAGAGTCTTCTCAATGCATCGAAAACGCAGCCTAAAGGCTCGAAGCCTCAAGTGACACCATATGTAAAACCAGTTGTGCAGTAGCGGACGAATGCTCAACGCGAGGCGCGCTTTTTCACGGCATCTTTGAGCTTCAGGTATTTGGTGCCGAACCAATACTTTCTCATTTCCTTATAAGTGTCGTTGAATTCCCAGTTGTCTCTGGTAACTCTTATGATGCCAATCATGCAGCCGGTTCGATCAGATCCGTGCGCGCAATGTACGAGAACCGGCTCATTCTTATCGCGTGCCTGATCGACGGTTTTCAGCAATGTGTCTACCTGTTTTTTTGTCGGCGCTTCTGCAGTCATCGGCAGATTGATGTATTTCATACCGAGCTCTTTCGCGATCTTCTTCTCATTGTGCGCGGCTTCTGTCGGCGCACGCAAATCAATCAGCGTCTTCACTCCCATGTCGCTGAGTTGCTTCAGTCCTAAGGGTGATGGTTCTCCGCCTCTATATAGATATGGATGCACCTGATGAAAATTAGGCAAGTCCTTTGTCTCTTTTGGACGAGCTTCACTCATCTTGTCTCGAGTGGCGGTCGCTGGGGAGCGGCTTTCCGCGGATTTCTCAGCCGTCGCGGTTGGATTGCCCGAGCCTGCAGTTTCGGCTAAATTTATGGTGGATGAGTCCTGCGCGAAGGCGATTCCCTCTATCGCGCTTCCGATGAGAAGAAGAAGAGACAGAGTGACACACAAGGGAATAATTTGCTTAAACCTGTTTAATATTGGCGATTTCATTGAACTTTTCCTGCCGTTTTTACGTTGATCTAAGTGTAACCGTACGAGTTGGATATGGAAATCGAGCTGACCGATGAGGCCCTTGTCGCTAAATACCGACAAGCCAAGGACATGAATGCTTTCAAGTCGTTGGTGCGCCGATACCAAAATCGAGTATTCAACGCGGCTTACCGTATTCTCGGTAACACAGAGGAGGCCGAAGAGGTTGTTCAGGATACCTTTCTAAAGATTCACCAGAGCTTGGATAGCTTCCGTTCGGAGTCTACCTTTGCTGCCTGGCTCTTCAGAATATCTCACAACATCTGCGTGGACATTTTGCGCAACAGAGCCAAGAAAAGACAGATTAAGATAGTGCCGTTCGTATCGCGCTCCGGCTACGAAGATGGCAATGGCGAGTTGCCTGAGTCGGGTATTCAGGATATGCCCGCTGATGTCACGCTCGAGCCGGCCCAGCGCTTGGATTTGAAAGAAGAGAGTGAGGTTCTGGAGCACTCATTGCGACGCTTGCCGGAAGCACAACGTGCTGTTTTGGTCCTTCACGATCTTGAAGGATTCGCATATCACGAAATTGCGGAGATCATCGGTGCCAGCATCGGGACCGTGCGATCGCGATTGCACTATGGACGCATCAAGCTCAAGGAATTACTAGATGCTTACTACTCGCCAAGTAATCAACCAATAACCCCAAGGTGACCATAATGAAAGATTTTAGGGAATGCGACTATGCCAGAGAGCTTCTAAGCGCTTATCGCGATGGGGAGCTTGATGCATCGGAGCAGGCTTCAGTCGAGGACCATCTCAAAGAGTGCACTGCGTGCCAAGAGGAGCTCGAGTCCGTCGAGTCGGTGGTGCGAAGCTTGAAGGCGTTACCTTCGGTCAGTCTGACAAAGGACTTCTCGGCCGATATTGAAGCGCTAATCAATAAATCGGAAGTGCCAGTGCAGCCGATTGGGCGAAGACCTCGGGCTATGTGGCTTGCGGCTGCGGCAGCCGTGGTGTCGCTTCTGATAGCAGGAGGCTACTACGTCACTACCGGCGGTGGCGACCGCACGACGGTGGCGACCGATACACAAAGCGAGCGTCCGACTGATGTGCAGGTGCAAAGACCCGCCGTCGCCCAGAAGATAGAAGACAATACGGCGACAGCCAAGCCCGTTGTGGCTGAGACGCCTACAGCTGCACCATCCAATGATAAGCACAAAGATACGAAAGAGCTTGTTGCCGAGCTGCCGGAGACAGCAAAAATCGTGAGCAAGATCCACAAGCAACCTGAAGATAGTAATACTACAAGTGGTGGCAAGGTCGGTTCCGCCAGTAGGCACAAGGCGCCGGCCGATTTCAACGATCTGACCGAGGACGAGGCGCTGCTTGCCTTTTCGGATTCCACTGACGGAGACCTTTTCGACACAGAGATCAGTACAGATGA
Organism: uncultured Candidatus Obscuribacterales bacterium; assembly: GCA_964541355.1. Lineage (GTDB taxonomy): Bacteria > Cyanobacteriota > Vampirovibrionia > Obscuribacterales > Obscuribacteraceae > JADYXR01. Next base: position 69 of record CAZISK010000774.1, on the reverse strand, counting down.
GGACGGGCTTTATGCAATCAAGATGTAAGCATTTTAGAGCTTCTGCGGCGCGGACCGGCTTGAGCATTC
>CAZISK010000773.1:0-4435 GCA_964541355.1 uncultured Candidatus Obscuribacterales bacterium | reverse complement strand
TGCGTCCATCCAGACTGTCAAGACCATTGTAAGAGCGCCGGCGTCTCGCCGGCATCGAGCATGCTCGAGAACATTCAAGTAGTAGATCCTGAAGCGGCTCGTCGTTGAGGAATTGCTCCTGCCTCCGCATGTATGAGGAATTCGACCAATGAATACCATGTGCACCCCTGAACAGTTATTCCCAGTTCAATGCCATATTCGTGCCAGCTTCGCGCGATATGTTCTCTCTGCGTCACGGAGGGAGAAGCGCGATGAATACCCAGACACAAAACAGCCAGCCAGATTCTGACTGGGAGGGAGCGGCCGGATTTGGCACGTCGGAACAGCTGGCAAGCACGAGCAACCGGGGGCAGGCACAAAGGTCGGATCCATTGAGGAGCGAAGCACTCACAGATTTTCAGCAACTGGAGGGCTGGTGGAACAAGATTATCGTGCGAGACATGCTCAAATCTGATCCTGAGTCGCTGCCAAGAATTTTACTGATGTAACCTCACTCTCTTTACTGTCTTCGGCGCCCTCGCTCTTCGGAGAGTTGTCGTCGGAAAGAGTCGCCTTCTCCGACTCTTTCGCGTCGCCTTTGGATTCCTGAATCGCCGAGCGCGATTGGGCACCGGATGTGGACGAAGTCGACTGGGCTTCAAGCCCGGCATCCACAATCTGTACCTTGCGAACGTTCAGCCCAACTGCGTAGCTTATGAAGAACGCATCGACAAGGAAAAGGACCAGCATGCTGCGACTTTCGGGGATGCAAGCAAACGGTCCCTCTATTTACCGGCGTTTGTCGGGCCTGAACACAACTCCGTATATATGAAGATCTGTGTTGCAGTCTGTTTGTAGCAGCACGATCTTCTGCTGCTAAGATACGGATCTGCAGGTCCTCCAGAAATTGTAGACAGGTGAAACCAGATGACGTTCGCCACAAGCTACAAAGCCGATGAAACGATCCGAGATGGTCGAGCCATTACTATTCGGGCCTTGCATGCCGAAGATCGTGAGTTGTGGCAAGATGTCTGGGAACATCTTGGACCGCAATCTGTTTACTATCGATTTTTTTCGCCCAAGAGAAAGATGTCGGCTGCCGAAGTCGCGTACTTTACCCAGTTGGATTTCGTCACACATGTCGCCTTGATAGGCATTGTTCATGATACCACTCTTGGTGACACGGCCTGCGCCATCGGCAGGTATCATGTCGTAGGGCCGAACAGCAGCTCGGCAGAGATCGCATTTGCCGTCGACGATGAATTCCAGGGTCTTGGAATCGGGACGCTACTCCTTACACATCTTGCCAATATCGGACGACATGACGGTATCACCGAGTTCGTCGCCTTCGTTCTGGCCGAAAACGAGAAGATGCTGGAAGTATTTGAAAATTGCGGTATTCCAATGCAAAAGAAGCTGAACGGTTTCACAATGTGGGAAATTAGACTGCTACTAACGGCAGACGACACAGAAGATGTCCATGCGAAAGATAGCCGTTGACAGGGACTCGCCAGAGTTCTGGCATCACCTTAACAGTTGAAGTACTCGCCTCATCTATGAGGAACCATTGCCAACGCCCATGCGTGCAACCAGTGGGAAGGGCTCCTTGAGCGACGCACCACTATGCGCCGGCGTCGAGCATGACCGACATCGTTCGAGTTGGAAAAACCGATACAGTTCCTCAGCGCTGAGCAACGACACGCGCGATGACGTTCTCACTGTCGCGACTCCCTCGTCGTTGAGAAAACATCGACGAGGATAACACCGCAATGCGGAACTTCGTCAGTGAGTGTTCATCTAATTCGGACGCGCTATTTATGAGTTATGGCGGTTACCGAATACACCTCGATGTCTCAGCCAGTTTGCATTGTCAGCCGCCAATTCGGCAAGTTGCCTCTGTCTCTTTGAGAAGTCATCGTTGCCGCCTTGCGGTTGACTACCATCTTTGCCTGCGACTTTGCTCTCTCCACCGGAGGAGCCACTTGAGGGCCCTCAACAGCCTCCGCCGCGAGTACCATCTGCTCCTCTAAATCCACCTGGCGACCGAGTTCGACTTGGCGCATCCGATGGACCGCCGGTCCCGTCTGTCGTAGAAGCCACACGAGTCGCGTCGGTTGGCGTCGCAGCCGGCACCTCGACGGCTCTACCTGGAGCTCCGTCGCCATTGGTTCCGTCATTGACGTTGGTGCCATCTGCTACTTCGGCGGCAGTTCCTGTTCCAGTCACACCAGTCTCATAGAGGGACGAGGCGTCTACGTTCAGCGTACCGCCGTCATCCTTTTCACCAGTGCCGGACTTCGATTCTGTAAGGCTTTTTGCTAAGGAAAACTGTCCACCGGGTTGGCTTGAGACATCATTCAGCAGGTTGCTGCTCGTCGTCTCTAGAGACGTACTCGTGGTAGTTTTCTCGCTACCACCTTCTGGAGCCGGAGTACCGGGATTTCCGCCTGAATACATATTTCAAATATCGATAGTAAGGGGTGAGTGCCTATTATTGGCATCAAATGTGACCGATGTGTACCCTGCAAAGAGGTTGCACGATTGGCGAAGGCTTACGAGTGAAAATGGTCGGGAGACGTTCCTGGCACTAGCAATTTTCGGTTCGGTTTTGAAGGAGACGAACGGAATACGCCTAAAAACGCTCCCTGAACGGAATTATGGCAATGCCCGTCTTTCAGAATGGTTTCTATAAACGATAGGCGATCAGAAAAAGATTCGGATAACGTGACTGATCCAGACCCTGATAGGGCTGAAAGTTTTTTCTCGCCACATACCAGTTAACGAAAGCTCTTACGCCCTGCTCGAAAGGTGTCGAGGGAGCATAACCGAGCAAGCTCCTCGCTTTCTCGATTCCAGCAAATGTATTGGGAACATCGCCAAGCTGCATAGGCTTGTAAACCAACTGTGCCTTCTTACCTAGATTCTTCTCGATGGTGAGGATCATGTCGAGAAGCTTCACCGGCTCGCTGCGACCAAGGTTGATAATTTCAAAACCGGGCTTGTCCAGAAGCATCGCCCGCTCGATTCCATCTACGATGTCCTGTACATAGGTATAGTCGCGCAGACTGCTGCCGTCACCATAGACATCTATAGGCTTTCCTTCATCTATCAACTTGCAAAATTTGTGTATGGCCAGATCGGGGCGCTGCCTGGGTCCATATACTGTAAAAAACCGCAGGCAGACAACATTAAGACCTGTGGCATGTCGAAAGGCATGACAGATAGACTCGCCGGCGGCCTTTGATGCCGCATATGGTGACATAGGGCGGCTCGTATCATCAGTTTCCAGGAATCTCTCGGCGCTTCTTTCGCCGTAGACTGAGCTGGATGAACCAAAAATGAAAAGCGTCCTTTGCGCGTTCGGACCAATCTTATCGAGCAATCGTTGCGTGCCGAGAACGTTGACATCTATATAGTGAGACGGATCGCATAGCGATGGTCTGACACCGGCCATGGCGGCAAGGTGGACAACCACATCAAAGGGCGGGCCGCTAAAGGCCTCCTGAAGGTCTACAGGGCTACGAATATCACCTTCAACTAGCCGAAAGTTTGAAAACTTTGCAAATGCGGCCACGTTTTCCCGCTTGATGCCGACCTCGTAGAAGTCATTGAAGTTATCGATGACGATAACTTCGTTGTCGTTGTTCAACAAGCGCTCGACCAGATGACTGCCGATAAAACCGGCTCCACCGGTAACTAGAACTCGTTTTCCCTTTAAAAGCATTGGACGCGTCGCCTCAAAACCTTCCCCTCAGGTTAACCGCGATTCTCGATCTTTTCAGCCCGATCTTGCCTTTCCTCAACGTTCAGCCTGGTGTCGACAGCATAGATGCGCTTTCCCTGCGACTCGTGATAGGTTCGCATAAGAATTTCGGCAAGCAGTCCCATGAGAATGAACTGACAACCAACCACGAAGAACATAGCTGCCAGCACCGGCAACGGCGTCTCGATAAAGGTCGTGTCATAGAAGTACTTAAGTATCACCATCCAGACGAACGAAAGGAAACCCAGGCCCAGAGAGGCAAAACCGGCAAAACCGAAGACGTAAATCGGCTTTGTGAAGTAAGTAGACATGAACTTCACGGTAATTAGATCAAGCACCACTTTGAACGTCCGCGACAAACCATACTTCGATCGGCCGAACTGACGCGCATGATGCGTTACCGGAATCTCCGCCACTCGTGCGCCGTGCCAAGTCGCATAAATCGGGACGAATCGATGCATTTCGCCGTACAGCCGAACATCTTTGATTACGTCTCGACGATAGGCTTTCAACGAACAACCGTAATCGTGCAACGGTACACGACTGATGATTGAGATAACTTTGTTGGCGGTCCAGGATGGAATCAGTCTGGTCCAGAGCTCATCCTGCCTGTCTTTTCGCCAACCGCTCACGACATCAAAACCTTCGTCCATTTTATCGAGAAGCCTTCTGATATCGGCGGGATCATTCTGC
>CAZISK010000772.1:0-4445 GCA_964541355.1 uncultured Candidatus Obscuribacterales bacterium | reverse complement strand
GTACTTTCGACCATTTGAGATTCCAGCTCCAAAAGCATCTGCATCATTCCGGTCAGTATCGTGATCGCCTTTTTTGCCTTGGTTTCTTGCGCGAGGGACACTTCAAGTGCGGAAACCATGTTGAACAGGGAGATGACGAAGCCGCATTCGAAAACAAGTGGAACGGCCACAAGCAACATGGTCTGGTGCATTAGTTTCATTCGGCTCAACATCGGATTGGCGAGCTCCTTGCGAACTAATTTTCGACCGTGATGTCCAGTTTGTATCCGTAACCGCGGGCGGTACTAATTATCGAGGGGCCTTCCTCAGCATCCACTTTCTTTCTGATACGTTTTATGCATGTTCGTAGTGCTTCGAGAGTCGAGTCGGATTCCGATGGCCAGACCTTGTTGAGTAGAACTTCTGGAGTGAAGTACTGATTAGGGTGTCGAAAGAGAAATTCGAGAACCGCAAATTCCCTTGGCAGGAGCGGAATTCGTTCGCCGTTTTTTATCAGCGTGAATGATTGATAATCGAGCGAAAAGCCATGCTCTGTTGAGTTAGCCGCAGTTATGTAGTCGGCTGGGCGTCGCAACAATGCCTGGATACGCATGGACAACTCGCGTACATCGAACGGTTTGGTCAAGTAATCGTCTGCTCCGCTTCCGAATCCTTGCTCTTTGTCCGAAATCGAATGCTTACCTGTAAGCATTAGAATCGGCGTCTTGCCGCCGCCTTCTCGAAACAGTCGGCAAACATCGACGCCGGCTGTTCCTGGTAGTTGCCAATCCAAAACAGCAAGATCGAAATCGTAGAATTTTAGCCGATCCAGTCCGTCAGTGCCGTTATAGACGACTTCGCAAATATGACCGAATGATTCCACCAGATCTCGGATCATTTTGGCGGTCATTATGTCGTCTTCGACAACCAGAATTTTTGCCATTTGCGTGCGTGGACCACCGCGCTACGAAGTCACATCATTATACCCACGGCGCTCTGGTGACGCATACTACGGCCTCGTCAGGCGTTGAATATCATCGATCAGGGTCGGGTATTGTTCGAGCAAGCTCTTTCTCGAACCAAATTCGCAGTCGTTAAAGGCAAATCCTGGCGACATCGTCGTACCCATGAGCGCGAACCTGCCACCGTCGGACAGTCGGGAGCCTTGCCAGACGCCATGCGGAACTGTGTGCTGAACCAGATCTCCGGAGAGGATGTTGTGTCCGAGCCGTATCTTCTTCCATTTGCCGTTGCCATAGAGATTGACCATCTCTATCGGATCGCCCAGGTAGAAGTGGTAAATCTCATCGCCCTTCAAGCGGTGAATTGCGGAAAACGTGTCTGGTGTGAGGAGATAATAGATGCTCGTGCAAATCGAACGAGGCGAATTGCATTCTGCAGATGGTTTTGAAGCGACTAGAGATTTTGACTCTTTGGCTTTGCTGGGTTCAAGCGCCTTTTGCTCCATATCTGGTGGCACCTGCCACTCCATGCTTTCTCTCAGGAAGTTGCGAGGCGGACCCATCTCGCTTCCATAACGTTCAGGAAGCAGTTCTTCCGACAGGCAATCGGTGCTCTTATATATCTCCCGATAGAAGCCGCCCTCTGGATGAGGTCGCAAATCCAGCAGTTTGATTAATTCATCTACAGTCACGCGCGGAAGGCTCCTCTAGCTAGCCGGGAGTTTTGCACGTTGAAACTTGCTTGCCTTGACTTCACCATTGATGTCAGAAACATCAATATCGAACTGACCGGCTGTTTCGTGCGGCATCAATGGTACCGTCTCTGGTGTAATTTGAATAGTAGCGTCAATTCTGGTCCTGGTCAGCGGGTTGAGCACTACAGCAAACTCAGAGAGCTCCGGGAATCTAGTCTTGAGATTGGTTGTCATCTGCTCGTCGGCTCTCAGGCTGTTGAGCACTATCTGTTCGTGTTGACATTCCGAAGTCTTACAACGAACTCTGGACAGGACGGTAAAGCCGGCTTCACTAAGCGCTTCGGCGAAGTCTTTGGCCGTCTGCTCCTGGCCCATCGGATAGCGGATCAGCACACGGACAGGTCGATCATCGGCGCATGAAGCCGCCCATGCTGCCTGCAAGGTGTCGTTGGAGGGCGCTTGAGCAAGCGTATCGGTCTCCTGATACTCGGAATCGCCGATGTTGTCGCTAGCGGGTAAATCGCCTTCGGCAGTGGTGCTTGATGCGATGATCGAGACGGAGGGAGAGATACCCATCATTCTGTGGATTACCATCGCGACCCCTTCGGGATCAGGCACATAATAGCTGCCGCCTTTTATCATGCGGGCTTCGCCCGGAAGCATGGCGGTCTGAATCTGGCCTTCCTTGATGTCTTTGGCGAAGCCGAAGAGCGCCGCCATATCGTTGATAGACAGATCCGTGCAGATGTAGTCATTGGCGAACTTGATGATCTGAGGCAGCTTCAACACTACTTGAGGCTCTTTGAATTTCTTGGCGGCCTGTCTGAGGAACCACTGTTGTCTTTCGATCCGGCCCAGATCACCCTTGCTGTCGTGGCGGAAACGAACATACTCTTCCACCTGCGATGCGGATAGCTCTTGCAGTCCTGGTTCTAGATCGATGTTCAGACCGGATGCCCGGTCACGGTAGCGCATACGCTTCTCGACAAGAACCTCTATCGGACCGATGATGTCGCAAACGCTCTTCAGTCCTTGTGTATCGATCACAAGATAGTGGTCGATAGGCACGCCAAAATCTTCTTGAACCGTCTTGACGGCAAGCTCAGGACCGCCCAGGGCGTGTGCTGAGTTGATCTTGTCAAGGCCTCTGTGATCGGCAATTCTAACGCGGCTGTCTCGAGGAATTGAGATCAGTGAAACTTTCTTCGTCTCGGGGTCGAGACTGGCGAGAATCATGCTGTCAGAACGTGTATTTAAGAAACGCTTGCAATGCTTTCCATTAGAGTCCACTCCCATTAAAAGGATGTTGGTCCTTTTGTCCAGCTTCGGAAATGGGCTGGCTTCAGCAACTGCAGCCTTTATGTTGGCAGGGCTAAGCTTTCTAAGCTGCGCTTTGACTACAGGCGTTATTTGGGTAGTCAAACCCTGGCGATCCATGTAGTAGCTGGCCCCCAGACCGATGCCTATGCCAAGCAAGGCGGCGGTCAGAACCTGCCATGAACTGACATTTTTTCGGACAGTGGACACGATTTTGCTATCCTTCTGCTTACAACCCGGCAATTCATTCTTACCCATAGCGATTAGCTATACTGATGATTCTTAGAGATTTCAACTAGTTTTTACTTGCCCTTTGCAAAGGAAGAAAATATCGTGCAACTATTTCTAGATACTGCCAACCTGGACGAAATCACCGAAATCGCGGCCTGGGGCGTCCTTGACGGAATAACCACCAACCCCTCCCTTGTCAGTAAGGAAAAACGCGATTTTAAGAAACTTGTCAAAGAGATCTGCAAGATCGTAAGTGGACCGGTGAGCGCGGAAGTTGTCTCTGAAGATACCGAAGGCATGCTTCGCGAAGGACGTGATATTGCCACCTGGGCTGAAAATGTGGTGGTCAAGTGTCCATTGACCCCGAATGGCTTGGCCGCAACCAGCGCACTTTCCAAGGATGGCATCAAAGTCAACGTCACTTTGTGCTTCTCGGTCAATCAGGCCTTGCTTGCAGCTCGTGCCGGGGCATACTTTATCAGCCCATTCGTAGGTCGCCTCGACGACATTAACGAAGACGGCTGCGCCCTGGTAGAGCAAATTGCCGAGATGTACCACATTCAGTCGATTGAAACCCGTGTCCTTGCAGCCAGCATTCGCACCCCTCCACACGTTCATCGAGTTGCTCTGGCAGGTGCTGACTGTGCGACGATGCCATACAAAGTGTTCAAACAGCTGGTTCACCATCCGCTGACCGATCAAGGAATGGAGAAATTCCTTGCTGATTGGAAGCAGGCCAAGGCTGCGGTTGCGCCCTGATCATTCAATCAAAACCGGTCTGATTGCGCGTTTTTCGAGCAGGCGCTCGCGTGGTTGAGCTTCACGTCTTTGAGCGCTTGGTTTTAAAACCGCAAATCCTGTCCGGCAAAGATACAAAAACTGAACAGATTTTGTTCTAGAATGGAATGAAATTCAGTCCGTAAAACACAGTAGAGGTTCAGGATCTGTCAAAGACTAGTCCCGCAAAAACTTCCGTCGAGAAAGGAAAGGTACGCGGCCCAAGCGGATTTCTTGAGATCGACGGGAAAATGCTCGTAGTCGATTTCGGTCGTGTGTACGATGAAGACGGCACGCCGATAGGCGTCCTATACGACGACGGATATATGCAGAACACATCGGGGCCTCTGGGAAATCATTCCGGCTTGAGACCGATTGAGAGCGTAGAAGGCTGTGTCTTCCGCGGTATCGACTCTTCCGGAATGGAATTGGTTTTGCCTGCTGGAGAGCCTGGACCGTCGGGCTCGATGAAGTTCAACGGCGT
>CAZISK010000771.1:0-4453 GCA_964541355.1 uncultured Candidatus Obscuribacterales bacterium | reverse complement strand
GGGTGGGTGTGAGTGGGTTACTTCGGAATCGCAAGGAACAGGTTCAGCCGACTGGTTGTCCCTGTTTCTCTGTCTCCCGACCGTCGACTGCGGTAGTCTCTACGATCACCTCTGAGCGAGCCCCGGCACCCGTGCCAGAACTTGCGGATTGCGGCATTCATCAAACCAGCTATCAAGCTTCGAGTGGCAGCCTTCTAGACATAGGGAGCGAGGTAATTCCCAGGGCGTCAGCGTAGGCTCCGCGCCTGAGCACGAGCAATAAATGAACGGTAACTGGGATGGATGAATGAGGCGCGGTTCCGATCTCGAAGCGAATGAAAGATGATGTTTCCAACATAAAAAATGCGACTGTTCGTTTGTGCATTAGTCCCTGTGTAAAAACACAGAAATTTACTAATTGGCTCGCATAGCTAAATAACTTGCCTATTGAACAAGATCCAAGCTAATCGACATAAACCAACTTGAAGCAGCGCATAAGGCCACTGTTTTCCAAGCTATACGTTAGCTTTTCACCTTCAGCTAATTCACTACTCATCCGGTGGAATCCTGCGTGAAATCAACAATCTCTGCATGGAAGCAATGCTGGAGGACTAAAACGGAGGTTTCTAAAAGGTTGATGAAAAGCTGATGAAGCTAGTAATCGACCAAAGAGGATCTTCTTGAAATGACAAAAAGATCAAAAAAAGGTGAAAAAGACCAGAAAAGGTCGAAAAGAAACGAAAGAGGAACGGAAAGCGGAAAGCCGTTCCCACTATTCAGCCCCGTGAATAGTTCACGAGCTTTCAGTTTTCAGAAAAGAAGCCGTGTGGACGGACTGCCCGTCCACACGGCTAGAAATCGAGGCGACGGTTGCGATTAACGCTTTACCGCCTTGAAGACTGCTTTGTCGTCGGTGTACGCGAGCGGCGTAACCTGGTCAAACTCGAGCTCGTAGTGCTCGCGAGCCCACATAGGTGCGAGGAGGAACTCGCGAAGAACGAGTGCTTCCTTGTCGTCGCCCAAACCGGCAATCTTCATCCACTCGGCGATGTTGTGCCGCTTGCGGTAGTTGACCGCTTTGTGGACGGCGAAGCCAGCGTCTGTGAGCATGGCGCGCCACTCGCTCTTGGTGTAAGAGCGAACATGGGTTGGATCGCGCAGGCGCTCGAGATCGTTGATCCACTGATCGAGTCGCCTGGACTGAGGCGCGACGCTATCCTCCAGGACGAAGGTGCCTCCGGACGGGAGAACCCGAGCGATCTCGCGGAGTGCTTTCGGGACGTTGGTGAAATGGTGTGGTGCAATGCGGCACGTTACGGCATCGAAGCTCTCGTCCGGATAGCTGAGCGCTTCCGCGTCCATCACTTCGGCAGTGGCATTGGCAATACCACGTGCTTCGAAGAGCTTCTTCGTCTCCGCAATCATCTCGGCAGTGAGATCGGATGCGACTACATGGCTCACGACCGGAGCGATGAGAGCGGCGGTGTGTCCGGCGCCGGTAGCGACATCGAGAACTTTCCAGTGGCTCTGAGGCTTCAGGAGTTGCAGGATGATCGTCAGGTCCGAACCCTGGGAGTGGGTTTTGCTCTTGCTGTAGTTGGCAGCATTACGACCGAACTGTTGGGCCACGTCTTTCTTGGTAGGCATGGTTCAAGTCCTTTCCACGCGGTGTGTGGGCAGCCAAGCTGCCCGCGATATGAAGAGTATCAGTAAACCAGGGCTCCGCGAGCCTCTGGTCGACGAAATCATCTCCAATCGATTTCACAGGCAAACGTTGCAGGCAAGTCCGAAGGAAAGCGGGGCAGAACCAGTTCGATAGGCTCCTGGTTCTGCCCGCTTCGCGACAAGGCGTTCTCCATTACTTCTTGTCGGCGTCGTTGTCCGGCTTGTCCTCTTTCTTTTCGTCGGGTTTGTCCTTTTGCTCAGCTGCGCTTTCGTCTTGGACTCCGCGGATGAGCGGCATCAGCAAGAGGCAGGCCAGGGTGAACGCCGCCGAAAGAAGGATGAGTGGCGTCAAGCTGTTGGCGAAAACGTGGACGTAGAGCTTAGCGCCAACAATCGCGGACACTTGCATCGCCGCATTGTTGATCGACATTAGCGCTGCGAACGTAAAACCTTCTGACTCGTCCGGGCATGCGCGCGCTGCCAGCGTCAATGTTGAGAGCACAGCCACCATGCTTGACACGCCGAACACGAGGTTGAGCCCTATGGCGATCAGATAGCTGTAGTCGGAGGGTGTCACCAACGAGAGGTACGCGATCGTACCGATCGCGCCTGTGATGATGCTGAACAGCAGCTGGAATCGGAAGGTCTTCTTCGAGAAGTACCGCCCGTAAGCCAGTGCGCCCAGCACTGAACCGACCGAGCTAATCGCGTTGAGCTGACCGATGAAGTCTTGCGAGAACTTCAGGTTGTCTACCTGGTGGTAGTAAAACGGCGTGCCGAAGCTCGGGCTGAAGTTGAAGAATGCGATGAACAGCGCTACGAACCACAAGGTTTTCGTACGCAGTGCGAACAGCGCAATCAAGAACGGCAGTGCCCAGATGGCGGACTTGCCGATGAAAACGAACATTGCCAGTAACGCCAGCCCGCCGAGCACCAGATATAGTGGCTTGGTCGCGCGCAGCGGCTTGGAGAAGGTTTGTCTCAGCCCTGTCAGATTGACCTTCGCCTTATCTTCCTTGACGATGAACCAGCTCGCAATCAAGACCGAAATAGGCGCTGCCATCGTGACGAGCGCTGCAATGTGGAGAGCCTTGGACGGCTCGAACACGCTGCAGAGGTAGCCGCCCAGAAGCGACGTGCCAATTGCCGCGATGTAGAACCAGAACCACTGCACGCTCTGGAAACGTCCGGTGGCGTTTAACGTCTTTCCCTTTTCTACCATGAGCGCATCCACGATCACGTCCGAGGCGGCCGTTCCGAAGGCCGTCATGATCATGGCCCAGACGATCATTGCAGGCGACGTCAGCCCACTCAGCCACAGGAAGCCGAGGCTGGCCACTCCGTTCATGACCATGAGCCAGGACTTGCGCCGGTAGCCGAACAAGGGAATGTAGTCGCTCAGCAGTCCGTAGAGCGGCTTGATGATCCAGGGGAAAGTAAGGATCGAGAGATACTCTGTGACTTGCGCGGGGTCGAGACCAAGGGACTCTTTGAAGAAGAAGTTGAGCGGCTGGCTGACCAGTCCGGTCGACTGTCCTAGTCCCTGCATGAAGTACACCAAACCAAAGTAGAACAGCATCAGGCCGAACGATGCACGGCCTTTGTTGTCTTGGGGTGGGCCCATAGTGTTGCCTTTCTGAACCGCCGCGGTATTTTGCGACCGATCTTCCAAGGACAGCTTCGGATTCGCGGGAGTTCAAATATTGAGCTGGCAGGTGCTGCCAGAAAACGAACGGATTGTCGGTAGAAACCTCCTGAGAATAATGGAAGTTGCGGTACCGCATCCGGTGCGACCGCAACTGATACGGAGACGAGCCTCTGCGTGAAGCTCGTCCGCTTGCTCGTCTTTGACTAAACCTTCGTGACCTTGGCGTTGATCGTCTTGGTCCCGAAAATCAGCTTGTAGACCGGACATCGCTCAGCGGTGCGCTTGATCGCGTCGAGCTCCGGCTGACTCAGGTTGCCCTTGACCTCGATGTTCTCCGTGATATCCGAATCCGCCGAGGCCCCGTTCGGGTACGTGATCGAGACGGTGACCGCGAGCTCCTGGATGTCCCACTTGCGCTTGGGCTTATTGATCAGAATCGTCTGTGCCGTGCAGGTTGCCAGGCTGGCAGCCAAAAGATCCTTCGGGTTCGGTCCGCCACCTGAGCCGCCGTCAGAGACAGGCTGGTCGCAGATGAACTTGTGAGTCCCCGTGTCGACTTCGAGCCGCAGCGGGAGACCGGAAACGGGTTTGGTAGTGACCTGTGCCATTGTTCTTCCATCCGATTTCGAGTGGCGTTTCTAACAGGTCGCACGTAAATTTAGACTGGACGCCAGTCTTGAAGCAACTCACAATTCGGAAAACAACCCCGTTGCACCTGCCTCTGGGTACAGTGCAAAAGATTAGCGATATTAGGCTTTGGTTGTTGGGTCGATCCTAATAAAATTTCCGAACAGTCTTTGTGAGTACAAATCAAACGTAGCTTAGCCTTCTCTCCTGTAGTAAAGCTCTCAGGAGTTTATTAATACTAACTCAGTCGGCATTGCTGTCAGTAACCGGAGACCCCCGAAAGCTGTGATATTTCGCCTCCTTGGTAATGGTCCTGAAGGTGAACTAGCGCTCCTTGCGCTAACCTGAAGTCTCAGTCTAGCCTGCGACAAGCAACGGCTCAAGCTGTCTGACGACGCCCATTTAGACAAATGACCACCTCTTTGAATGAATTTTGGAATACGAGGCGATATAGTAAGACGGGTTGAGATGGAGCGCCTGCGAGACTGTCCTATCCGTCGTTGAAATTCATAGATAACCGCCCTGGGCAAAGAG
>CAZISK010000770.1:899-4455 GCA_964541355.1 uncultured Candidatus Obscuribacterales bacterium | reverse complement strand
GAATGGCGCAGGTCGGAAAATCCCGCGAAGTCGTCCGCCGAAGTCTCACTCTCGCTTCCGACCTGGCTAGAAAGAAAATGACCGGCAGCGCGGTAGACACTTTCCATGAAGCCGTCTTCTCCAATCCCAAATCAGCCGAAGCAGACTCGGTTTTAGCCAAGGCACTTGAATCAGTCTCCAAACCGGCTGTCGTACAAATTCGCGAGACCGCATTTCAGTATCGCGCATATGTCAATCTGACACCATTACTGACACCAAAGGAGCAGCAAAAGTTTCTCTCCAAAGCAGAAAAGCTAGATGCCAAAGCCGGAAAGCGAGAACGCCGCGATATGGCTTCTCGTTAGACAAGTTGAGTCTAACTCCGTTTTCTAATTTTGGACGACACTTTTGTGAGCGAGCCGTGATTTGCCACGTCTAGTCTGATGATGTGAGGTGGTTGGAGATGCACGATGGAAAAACAACATGAAGAATTCGGGCTTACAGACTATGAATCGATCATTTTTGCTGCCATATACCCTTCACTGGAGGACTGCATCGATTACTCGACATTTCAATGCAAAGGGCTTTTGACCGGAGAAAGTTGCTACGCGCCTGATAGCTCTGGGAATGGTGCGTGCCGATGATCAAGTGAGACGAAGCATTCTTAAGTCTTGTCAGCCTTGATTGGAGCCGATTGGCACTCACAACTCTTTAAGTCACCTTTAAAATCTTCCTCTATCATGAAGCGCAAGTGATCCGACGCAACTTTGGGATGTCGCGATGCTCTAGCTTCTTCGAAGGGAGGTACTTCCAATGCCGGATGTTGATTTTTTCGACCACCTAACACAAAAAATAGGTGCCATTCAAGAAGTGCCTTACCAAGATCCGCCGCGTCTCCCAATCGAAATGATTCCTGAATATGAGCGTCTCGAGCTCTTTAGAGAGATTGAAGCAAAGAACGCGGAGGCGCGAAAAGTTGATGATAGTCTCGCTGATGTATTTCTGATTGAGCGCCCTTATGAAAGCAGTGTCAAAGTCGAGTTTGGTGTGGAGGTGTCTGGCGGCAAAAAGTATTCTCTATTTGAAGGCTACCTTCCTCACGATAGCGAGTATATTGCACATGAATTGGAAGCAACCCGAGAACCACTGGACCGCTCTTTGTATGCTCCTAAGTTGCGAAGTTGGCCAGCTTTCCATTATGCGCTGGATTCAATCAATAGCGACCCGGAGCATGAAATGAAGTTTTTTCAACAGATCAACGGTGCCAACGAGCTGCACAGAAGGAGAAATCCTAAGTTACCAGATGTATTCACTGAGGATCAGAGTTCCTCGCGGTACAAGTGTCTTGCACTTGGATTACGGTTTGCCGATAGTCGAACTCAAGACTTGAGTAGCAGACTCGGGACCTACAGTTTGAACGAGACCACAAGCCATGTTGAGCAAGGAAATATTGACTCCCTCGATCATGCGCTGAGGGGTTCTATGGACGAACGAGCTACGTTGCTGAAGCGAGTCGACTTGATCAACGAGCGTAACCGAAGGCTCCAGCCTAGTTTACCAGACTTCTATTTCGAACATGAACAACTAGACATGTTCGAACGATTGTCTTACGGGGTTATCGCAACCGATGGAACGAGAAAGGAGTTTTTTCGCGATGTTGAGAAATATGATTACGAACATATTACACGTGCAATCGAAGAGGGTTATGGCGGATCCTTTGCATACTTCCTCGGTGAGGATGGTGGATGGAACGAGGCGTACAAGTATCGAGACTTGGAACAGGGTTACAGACAGACGTTCAATAGGATTCTGGAAAAAAATCGAGAGCACAGGGAGAAAGACCCCAAAGTGCCGAAGATAGTCTTAAGAACAGGCGGTTTCACTCCAGGAATCATTTCTGAGTTGCCCTTGCCACTACACACGGTGGATCCATATTGGGCGGAACTTCGAGTTAAACCGCCTGGATCATGGTCTTCTGGAAAGGTGGTATATAAACATGCATACAACTTTGATACGAGAAAAGTAGAAGGTCAATACTATGATTTGAGAAAAAAATCTGCTCGCTGAGTCAGGCACACAGTCCATGTTTCTAATTTTTCTTAGAAGACCAATGCGCCGGCGTTACAGTGCAAACTGTCGGGTCAAGTGCTAGTCAGGACAGTTAAAATTCGTTGGAAAAACTGAATGCCCCAGCATATCTTTGTGGACATAGTTTGGAAGCGCAGATTGAATACAGCACAGGTGCAATCGAATTGTCGAAGACACTGTCTGATCACTTCCAATACGCAGTTGTTACGCGCCGCAGCGCTTCTCGACCGGACATGACGGACTGTCTGATCGCTGATTCGAAACCTTATTTTTCTGGCTTCAGTCAAAAGAGATGTGACCCTTCACATATTGTGCCTCTGCTGACGCGGCATCATCGCGATCGAGCGCACCATCGAACATTTGCAATGCAGTCGCAAAGTTACCTTTACTTGCTTGTTCTTTGACTTCATCCAGCGGCGAGGCGTGCGCGGCGGATGAGAAAATCGTCAGCGCCAGTACCAGGATTAATGAGATTACTCGCTTCAATTGCCAATCCGCTTCATCCCTATTATGCGCTGATACTAGCAGTTCAAAGTTGTTATGGAGTTTTTGTAGGGTTTTCAACCAAACAGAGGGAATAAGGACCGCTATTGGGTGCGGCAATCATTTTAGAAACTCACGAGCAGGTAGTTTCAAAATGATCCCATGGAGGACAAATTGTCATCCAATGATTAGACACTAAATGTAGTATCGTGTCTTGGCGATCAATCTGAAGACACAAAGCTCTTTGAACGTTATGTATGCGATTTCTGCAACCACGTCTCGACTACTGTTGAATTCAACAGTCCATCTATTCGCTGCACCGATTACCTTTGAGTAATAACCGACATGGCCCGGAGGATTTGATCTATGGAAAGAAAATGGTTTAACGAGAAGAGCTTTTGGCCTGCTTTTGAGAAAGACCTAGAAAGCGCTCAAAGCCAAGTTCTCATTCAGAGTCCGTTCGTATCGGAAAGAAGAATCAAGAGCTTATCTGATACTTTGAAAAAGCTGGCTGATCGAAAGATACGAGTATGTGTGTTCATTCAGCCAGCGCGTAGAAAGGAGGATGGAGTGGACGACCTGGAGTATCAGAAATACAATAGGACGCTTGCGCAGCTAAAGGATCTGGATGTTCATGTGAATCTCAGATCAAGAATTCACTCGAAGCTCGCTGTCATTGATCAATCGGTGCTCTGGGAAGGTAGCCTCAACATTCTTAGTCACTTCGACGCAATCGAGAGAATGCGTCGCTTCACGGACACCAATGATATAGACGGCACCGTTTCTGAGGCGAAGCTAGACGAATGCGATTCGTGCCAGATCAGAAAAGCCGGCTGATGTCGAGATCGCGATGTTGGCCGATTTGATGCAGACACCGACTGCCAGATGTTTTTAGGGCTAGTGGAGAGTGATGGTCTGTCACTCTCCGAAGACCCACACAATTATTTGGACGACGGCACCGTTTCTGAGGCGAAGCTAGACGAATGCGATTCGTGCCAGATCAGAA
>CAZISK010000770.1:0-799 GCA_964541355.1 uncultured Candidatus Obscuribacterales bacterium | reverse complement strand
CCGGCTGATGTCGAGATCGCGATGTTGGCCGATTTGATGCAGACACCGACTGCCAAATGTTTTTAAGGCTAGTAGGAGAGTGATGGTCTGTCACTCTCCGAAGACCCAGATTAGTTGACTGACTGGAGACGCAAAGCAATTGGCCTGCGCTTGAGAATAACGATGAAACCCAAACGTCGCATTAGCCTTGGAGGCAGACATGGATACATCAACATACTCTGATAAATCCTTTTGGCCGGAATTCGAGAAGGACTTATCCAGTGCTCGACGGTCAGTTCAAATTCACAGTCCATTTCTTTCAAGCTCTAGGCTGAAAAAGATGACACCACTACTGAAGCGGTTAGGTGCGCGACAGGTTTTGGTATGCGTCTTCCTGCAAGAGCTTCAACCACGGTCTCAACCAGATGTAGTCGAAGAACGAAGATATCTTGTGGAGCAGTTGAATTCCTTGCACGTCCATGTCAATTCCATTCCAAACATGCACGCGAAAGCAGCGATTATCGACCAGGACATACTTTG
The DNA here is from genome assembly GCA_964541355.1 of uncultured Candidatus Obscuribacterales bacterium. Classification (GTDB taxonomy): domain Bacteria; phylum Cyanobacteriota; class Vampirovibrionia; order Obscuribacterales; family Obscuribacteraceae; genus JADYXR01. The sequence continues at coordinate 280 of CAZISK010000770.1, read as the reverse complement.
GGAAGGTAGTTTGAACATTCTTAGTCACAGCTATACATCAGAAAGAATGAGACGAATTGTTGATAAGCGAGAAATCGTGAGTGCGACAAATGACTTCATAGGATGCGACATCTGCAGAAGACGGAAGGAGCAATTTTTGGCATCGTCCGGTTCAAAATTGGTTCAGAAATTGATTGAATTTCGTACTGAGCGTAACTTGTCTCAGCGTGAATTCGGGCGCCGATGCGGTTTGACTCAAGCAAGAGTATCGCAAATCGAACATGGAGCAGGCAACGTAACA
>CAZISK010000769.1:0-4459 GCA_964541355.1 uncultured Candidatus Obscuribacterales bacterium | reverse complement strand
GAAGATTGTCCGTGGTAGCGGCAAGATGAACCACACATCCTGTAGCGTTGACCTTTCCGGAGATATCATCCACGCTGGCTTCAATCAGACCATCATGACCGGCGTTGAAGTTGACTTGTTGCGAAAGCACGTTGCCGCCGGTCAGATTTATTGTGGAGCTATTGACGTTAAAGTTGATATCTCCATTGGTGGCTTGCAGCGTACCACCAGAATTAATCACGCTCAGGTTGTTAGCGCTGGACACACTGACGCTGCCTGCAGTGGCTGCCACCGATCCGGTGTTGACCAGATTTTGAGTATTAAAATAGATGTTTTGTCCGGCGCTGATGGACGCCTGAGAGCTGCCGTCGTTGACATTGTAGATGCTCGGGGAGTTAAGGGTGAGATTATTGGCGCTCGCGATGCGGCCATTGTTGGTGATTTGACTGTCGGCGCTGAGATTTACATCAGCAGCGTAAAGATCGGAGCCGCTGAATGAGCCTATTGTTCCTGTGCGCGAGTTGATGATTGACTGAGCGGCGATTGTGTTTGTTAAACCGCTACCATCGGCAGCGGTCACAATTGTCCCGCGATTTCTCAATGTACCGGAGATCGACCAATCGGTTGTCTTGTCGATGACCTGTACATCGCGCGCGACCGTCAATGAAGAGATCGATCCACCAGCCGATCTGTCCAGCGCGCTGAGCATGTCATTGTCCAGAGAAACGGTGCCGCCACTAGCGGCACCATTATTGCCTATTTTGATTGTTTGATCCTGACCCTTGAGCACTTGTTGGGCAGCGACTACTTCGGCTGCGGTGAGCTTCGTATCAAGGGTGACGATTTTCTGGCGACCGCCGACGTCAATTGTAAGGTTAGTGAAATTTCCAAGATTTCCGGAGGAAAACATCTCACGTCCGGACTGCAGGTTGAAATTGGCTCCCGGGATATTGAGCGTGTTCAAATTGAGTTCACGCCGTCTATCGCTGTTGCGGTAGGCATTTGGACCGCGGACGCCGGCATTGTCGCGGCGATTTTGACTTAGCCGGCTTAGCCGGTCGAGCTGGTTAGGTCGAGCATCCGCCCGTGGCGCATCGCGATGTGCCAGCGCCGGTAGCGAAGCGAGCGGGATACTGCACGCTACGCCGATAGTCATGCACAGCGTCTTGAGGCTGTGGACGTAAATCGTTTTGGCGAGTTTGTTGTTGTCTGACATAGTTATTGCACCAGCTCAAATAGTTGCGACAGATTCAAGGCACGCCCAAGCTTCGAGCCTCTCACGCCCAAAGTCGGAACTCGTCATTGAATGACACCTAGTAGTTCGGATCCGTAGCCATAATAACGGGTTTGTCTCTGCCCCACATTGCGCAAATCCAACCTGCATCAGCTTCGTGATATTGAGGTCCGTTGCTGGATTCGGTCGGATACAAACTGCCAAAAGGCACTGGGCACAGGCACGAATGCTGGCTCGCCAACTCGTTTTAGGCGCCGATTATATGGTTTTGGGTTAGCAAAATTTCATTCCTTTCGCGCCTTCAATCGTTCAAACCTGAGTGGTCAAAGGTTGAACTCGAAAGTCTCAAATGCATAGTGCACGACGGATTTCATTTTTTGAGTCGGTGCGAAGATTGGTAAAGCAGTACCTGCCTCATTTTCCGAGCAACGCTCTGATTCGACGGGCTTACCTAACCGCACACCTGACTTGATCTCGGCAACAGCATTTGCCTGTTTCTCCTGCTGGCGAGATAGCCAAAGGCATCGATCTTGTTCGCAGGTCAATTCAAAGCTCGTCCAAGTTGGTATATCGATGTTAATGCCAATGGAGCAACCGCTACAAGCCGTGGAACAATTTATCACCGTTGAAAACCTGACAAAAACATACAAGCGCGGGAAAGTAAAAGCCGTCAACGGAGCCACGTTCCACGTCGATCGCGGAGAGATTTTTGGGCTAATAGGACCAAACGGTGCCGGAAAAACGACAATTATGGGTTGCTTACTGGCATTGGTCAAAGCGAGCTCCGGCGAAATCCGTATAGACGGCAAATCGCCGCAAGATCTTGATGTAAAACGAATGACCGGCTTTCTGCCGGAACGCCCCTGCTACAACCGCTGGATGACCGTGCATCAATTCCTCAGCTTCCATCACATGTTGGCCGAACTGCCGGCCAGTCAAATGGAAAACGACATTGCACGCGTACTAGCGCTGGTCGAGCTGGAGGTGCAGCCGCGTAAAAGACACGTACGCGAACTGTCTCGTGGCATGCTGCAACGACTCGGGCTGGCTCAGGCCTTCATCGCGAGGCCGACCTTGATGTTTTTCGACGAGCCCACATCTGGGATGGATCCATTAGGTTTCATTCTGATGAGAAAAATTTTGAAAGGCTGCAAGGACGATGGTATCACTGTGATACTAAACTCGCACCACTTGCATGAAGTGGAAAAGGTATGTGACAGGGTTGCCTTTATTCGAAAAGGCAAAATCGAGTATCAAGAATACGTCGAAGCGCTGTCGCAATCAAACAGCATCGTCATAGTTCGGTGGTATGAAAGCGAAACTATAGCGACCAAGGAAAGCTTTTCAGACATTGCAGAACGACGACACGCAAAGCTGATTGCATTCGAAGACTGCCTGGCTAGATTCACGGTCACAGATAAGCTTGGAGCGGCGGAGTTGCTTACAGAGCTAGTCGGTCAAGGCATCAAAGTGTACGAAGTTACCTTCGAAAAGCGCGAACTGGTAGATCTTTTCCTCTCGACGGAGGAATCGACAAGCGCCGATCCTCAACAATTGTCGACATCCCTGACCGATGACAAAGAACCTCGAGGAAATGTGAATGGAGAGAGCATTTGAATAGAGCCATTTTCAAATTCAGCTTCTTCCAGAAGTTCACGCACTGGCTTGACTGGTTCATACTTGCCGCGATTGCCTTAGGCCCTTCAGTAGTTCTGGTTCTTGTCCTGTTTGAAGTAGAGGACGTATCCTATCGAAGAAACATTGCGGGAAATCTCTACAGCAACTTTAACGATTCCAACCTCCTCATGCTGCTCACATACGTGTTCGTCAGCGATGGATTGGTCAATCGCAAAGCCATCGGAGACGTTGCGCCTCTGAGCCTGGTATTCACCAGACCAATTTCTCGAGCCAGCTATGTGTTTTCCAAATGGATGGCCGGATTGCTCGGCGCGATGCTCATTCTAATTCCATCGGCGATTGTTTTTCAGATAACCGCTCGCTGCATGGGAGTAAGCGAAACATTTGTCGACGGTTACTCGATTTTGGAGATGGTGTTAAACTCGGTGAGCTATTCGGCATTAATGGTGCTCCTGCATAGCTTGCCTGGAGCATTTGGACCGCTCACGTACCTTACGTTGATCGGTATCACGAACATCGGCAATATGGTCGCGTCCTATAACAACAAAGACATTCCCTGGTTTTGGATGCAAGTGTGCGATGCTGCCATCCTCATCAGCTTTTGGTTCGGCGATTTCACTTATCCGGCCATCGATGTTTTTACCATTCTGACTAGCGTTGCATTCGATTGGAATCAGGTGGTTATCTACGCTTCAAACATTGTGATCTATCTTGGCCTTGCGACCGTGATTCTCTCACGACGGGAGTTTTTCTATGCGACTGAATAGTGAGGGGAGGCTTAGCACCGCGATTCCGATATGGGTTCAGATACTACTCATAGTGGCGCTCGGCGCAAGAGTGGCAATCAAAATCCTGGATAAAGAGACCGCACAGACAAAATGTCGAATTGACTGGCGCAACCCTGAATATGTCAAAAACATCGAGAATTCCGCGGACCCAAACAAACTGGTACTGTTCGACTTCACTGCTGAGTGGTGCCGGCCTTGCAAGCAAATGGCGAGAACGACCTTCTTAAACCAAAGCGTCACAGAATTAGTCAATAAAGACTTTGATGCCGTGCGCGTTGTCGACCGGCAGGTCGAAGAGAAGAAAAATCCTAAAGCGATCGAGGATCTAGAGGCCAAATTCAACGTTTATTCATTTCCAACAATCACGATTGCTCTGCGGGACTTATCAGTTGTATCAAGACATTCCGGTCTCCTGGAACCGAAGGACTTTATCCGCTTTCTCGAAGAAGCCAAATCGAACGCGCTGTTTGTCCGAGCGAAATCGGAGAGGTACAAAGGAGCTTATCAGGCGGCAAGTGGATACTTAAAGCCTGTCGACCAGACGAAATGGTCCTCCTTCGGGGGGAAACAAATGGTGATGACCTACTGGCATATTTTTTCCAGTCTTGGTCATGAGGATGAAGCAAAAAAGGCACTGGATAGCGCGGAGAAGTTTATTTTCAAGAAAGCGAAAACAAAGGAAGAACTAGAGGAGTGGCCGAAACCGCTTTTGAAATTCATGCGCGGTGAGCTTTCGCAGAAGGAGCTTCTTTCCGAGGCCGGCGATTCAAAGTTCTACAGGACGGACTCTTACTGCGTCATAGGGATGAAGAAGCTTCAG
>CAZISK010000768.1:0-4460 GCA_964541355.1 uncultured Candidatus Obscuribacterales bacterium | reverse complement strand
CGGTCCGTAGATAGTTGCCGGGACATTACCTTCCTGTCGAATGCGATTAGGGGTTTTGTCTTCACGTTTGCTGGCTTTGAGCGTGTACTTTTCCATTTTCGTAGTCCGTTAGGCGGTAGAAGTTGTTGAACTCTTGACGTGTACAGTGAATGCGCCAAAAGGAAGCTGGGGCGCAAGGATTCGAACCTCGGGATGCCTGGACCAAAACCAGGTGCCTTACCACTTGGCGACGCCCCAATATGACGTAGAAGGTTGATTCTATTGAATGTATTGGGCTTGTGTCAACGAGAACGGCGTTTGTTTGAAGCCGAATTGACAGAATACGCTGCTTTTAAGCGAACCTTAATAGATCGAACCCTTCACCCGGAGAGCCTCCTCCATCAGTGAATTGGCGAATGTCAGCGAAACTTTCTCGCCATCGCGACCGCTTGCCATGACGGCCAGCGCTCTTAACTGAGACTCGCCTGTCAGGCGGCTTGCGCGGATTACTGTTTTATCATCTGATTGTTCTTTACATACCTGAATGTAATTGTCGGCAACGGAAGCGATGATCGGTTGGTGGGTTATGCACAGTATCTGATGGCTCTTGGCGAGATTGACCAGCTTGTCCCTGATAGCTTTCAGGATGCGTCCGCTCAATCCGGTGTCGATTTCGTCGAACACTACTGTCGAGACGCTGTCGGCACGCGCGAAGATCGTCTTCAGCGCCAGCATGATTCTGGATAGCTCGCCGCCTGAAGCAATCTTCGACAGCGGCGCCAGCGGCTGTCCAGGGTTAGGAGCAATTAAGAACTCGATACGATCAAGTCCGTCGGCACAGACCTCCTCCAGCTCTGTGAAATTGATGGAGAATCGGCAACGCTCCATACCAAGATCCGAGAGCTCTTTCAAAATCGATTTCGTCAGGCTCTCCGCAAGTGCCTTGCGCTCTTTAGACAGACGCCCACTGGTTGCTCGCAATTCATCTTCCAGTTGTGTCAACTCGCTGCTTATGGCATCAATAGATTGAGATGCATTGTCGAGCTTTTCGATTTCGTCGACAAGCTCGTCGCGTCGACGAATCGCCTGAGACAAGGTCGGTCCATATTTGCGCTTGATCTGCATCAAGACATTGAGCCGCTCGTCAATCTCGTTGAGAGAATGCGGATCTAGATCCAGAGAGCTTTTGTAACGCCTCACACTGTCCAGCGACTCTTCCAGATTGACCAGGCTCTCTCTGAGGAAACTGACGGAATGGGCTAATGAAGCATCTAATTCAAGCAAACCGTCCAACTCGGCAAGGCACTCCTGCAATAGATCTCGAGCGGACTTGAACTCTTCTCCGTATACGGTATCACCGCCTGAAAGCAAGGTCACCACCCTTTCGATGGTCGACTCCAGGTGATGAGCGTTGGCGAGTATTTTGTGGCGATCGCCGAGCTCGTCGTCTTCATTGTCGATAGTAAGGTTGGCTTGCAACAGTTCGTCCAATTGAAATCTGGCAAAATCGACCCGTCTTCCTCTTTCCTCTTCAGATATGGTGAGCTCTTCAAAGAGCTTTCTCAGATCGCGATAGCGGGCGTAGAGTGTGCGCACCTTGTCGCGAAGCTGCCGGTAACTCTTGCTGCCCAGTCCGTCGAGAAGCTCTAGCTGTGCTGAATGCGACAGCAACGTCCTGAGTTCGTGTTGGGCGTGAAAGGTGAGCAACAGTTGCCTGAGCTCATTCAGGATCGAGGCGTTGACAGGCATGCCGTTAATGCGCGCGCGGGAACCGGAGCGCGTGATCTCTCGATAAACCACTAAATCGGCTGAATCTTGATCTATAAGGTCATGTTGCTTCTGCCAGGCAATGACTGCGGACGAGGGCTCGAAAACTGCTTCAATGATCGCTTTGTCCTTGCCGTCGCTAATTTGGCTGGGACTGACCTTGGCACCTAGCGCGATGCTCAACGCATCAAACAAGATCGATTTGCCGGCCCCTGTCTCACCGGTCAATATGTTGAGGCCCTTTGTCCATTCAACCTCTAGCTTGTTGATAATCGCTAGATTTGCAATAGATATAGCTTTGAGCACTTCGGGATATTTCTAGGTGTGGTGTTACCGCTGGTATCAGACTCTAAATTGTCAGACACCAGTATAAAGGTTACCAGGTATTTGTGAAGGCCTATCTATTTTTGCTGAAGTAGTGTCATATACGAAGGCACATCGAATTTGTCAATGGTGCCCGACCGCTGAGCATGATTGTCATCTGCGACCGGCATCTTACGCGAAAAGCCTCTCAGCTTAGCCGGAATCGCCTCCTTCAGGAAAGCTAGGACGTCAATTCTGGTCATCGGGTTTTGTCCGAGCAATGGCTCGAAACAGAACGATTCCCTTCTCCGGGGAGGTGGCTGTATATCCGGATCTAAAGCATCTTGTCTCTTCGCCGGGTCGTACAACGATCATGTAGAAGCGATCGACTCGATTGAACCAATCAGGCAAGTCCTTTTTGAACCATGCAAACGATCGATTTTGATTTTCCAATAGCCTCCCTATCGCAAGCAGGTTGGGAAAAATAATCGCCTCCCTTTTGGCTATCACCAGCGTATCGGGATTCTCATTGAGGAGCCGGGCGACAGGTTCTATCTGGTAGAGGAATGTTCCGCGTTCTCTGCAATTCCTCATGGCGTTGAACGAAGAAAGCTGGCAGGTGGTGAGAAACAACACAATGACGATAGCGCAGAACCTGTGAAGAAGCGAGCGCTGCCTCCAATACTCGGACACCATGCAGCATACTGGAAGGAATGCCAACATCGTGACAGGAAGAAAATAACGGACAACGGTCGAGCGTCGACCTCCGAACAGGGCATCCGGAGCGTCGAGAATGGAGACGAACGATAGCGCTATGAAAAGAATGAAAGCAAGCTGCGGCCGCATTCGTTTGGTTTTACCCATAAAACAAATCGCCCATAATTCAATACATAGAGTAATGACAAAAGCGGGATGGTTCGTATCGATAACGCCCGGCTTCGCCATGGTGAACTGGTACCACGGGTGATAGAGCCAGCCGAATAAACGATCGTAGAGCCAGGCATTGGTGAGGGATGCTTTGCTGATTGGCAGTTCCAGCCACTGCACCATCGATTGGGCTCGTTGGTGGTGCACGATCAGGGACGATATCACCGGCGATACTGCGCATAGGGATAGAGTCAAAATGACAATATGGGCGATCGATCGGACGGCATGGGGGCGGATTGGATGCACTCTATTGTTCATGCCTCTTCGAACTAAGGTCGCCCCGATCGAATACAGTACATGAGCACCGGATATAAGAAGCATCCAGAATGTACTTAAGAAGCCGACAACTGAAATGCATCCGTAGAGCAGCCAGTCCTTGAGTGTGTTTGTTCGCCATGCCCGAAGAAATGCTGCGCATGATAGTGAAGAGACGAGACAGTAAAGGGAATACTCGCGGAGCTCCTGCGAGTAGGCGATCTGAAGCGGCGATACCGCAACCATGATCGTAGCCAGCAATGATGTTGACCTTGAGCGAAATAGCTCAAAGGCAAACCAGTAAAAGGCAGGCAAGGTCAAGAGTCCGAACAGGAGCGGAAACAAGCGCAATAGCGGCAGATCGTTCTTTACGATCGATCTCCAGAAGTATAAGCCCTCGAAGAAAGCCGGTGCATGCTCCGGCTGATCGACACTCAAACTCTTGCGGACATCTTTGAGGGAGCAGTCTCGATTCTGGAAGTTGTCGAGGAGGAGCTTGAAAGTGACAGGACCATCCTTGCAGTCGATATCTTCGAGCGCAGTATTAACGCTCTGTCCTGAGATATGCATGAACGTGAGCGCCTCGTCATACCAGACGATCGTATTGGCGAGTCCGTCTGTTCTGAGCCATGCTGCAATCAGAATTGCAATTGCCAGGATTACCCAGACAGGAATCTTGTGGAGTATGCGGGCTTTTTGTATCACTTACATCGGAATCGGCCTTGGGGTGTCGCCTCTTGCGACAGTCCAATATTAGCCTACTGGTTGCAGCGCGTGGATGCTGACTTGTGCAGCCACCTGCTTGGCGATGTCGATGAATGCCTTTGCAGCAGGACTGTCGGGATAGCAGGCTACAAGCGGTTGCCCGGTGTCGCCGCCTTCTCTGATTCGAATGTCTATGGGGACTTCGCCCAGGAAGGGAACACCATACTCTTCCGCTATGCGCTTGCCACCACCATGACCGAAGATTTCATAGCGCTCGCCAGATGCTTCGGGCTGGAAGTAGCTCATGTTCTCAACGAATCCTAGCACCGGCACGTTCATCTGGCGGAACATAACCAGACCTCTTTGCCCGTCCAGAAGTGCCACCTCCTGTGGTGTCGTGACGATGACACCACCGGACATGTCTGTTGCCTGGACCATGGTGAGCTGCGCATCGCCGGTGCCGGGCGGCATGTCGACGAGCAGGTAGTCCAGCTCGCCCCACTCCACGTCGCGCAGGAACTGGC
>CAZISK010000767.1:0-4466 GCA_964541355.1 uncultured Candidatus Obscuribacterales bacterium | reverse complement strand
TTGCGGTCACTATCCTCATATAGAATGCCGGCACGAGATGGTGCAGGCAATCGCAAGGTTCCTCGAGGACCAATGAAATGCTAGACATTTTTCTCATGGCCTTCAAATCGTTCTACCGAGCCGACGCATACGTCACAGTCATGCGAGAGTGGAAGGGATTGGCGATGTGGTACATGGTCGCACTCTGTCAGATCTGCGCAATTTGCTGGGTTCTGAAATGGTGGATAGTGTTCGGTCACCTGGCGGCGGCCTCTCTAGATCTTTCGCATAAGGTGCCAGGCGTCACGTGTAAGAATGGCAGAATACTTTTGAAGAGCGAGTTGCCGCTCGTGATTAGCTATGAAATGTTTAGGAAAAGACCGCTTCTCGTAATTGACACCATATCTGGAGACAAAGAGATTGATTATGCCGCACCAATCGTGGTGCGAGATCAGGATATCCGGCTTTACGGATTCGAGGACAAGGAGATCGTAAAGGTCCCGAAGGTGACCTTACCGCTCAAGACAGTGCTGGCCAGCGCGAATTTTGATATTGAGCCCCAGGACCTGGCCAGGGCAGTGGCGATCGGGTCATTCGCCTTATCAGTGATATTGTTCGTGTCGAGCTTTTTCATTTTCTACGGTCTCAGCGTTTTGCAGGCGTTGTTCTGGGGGCTGGTATTTTATCTTTCTGCCAGGCTAATCCGAAAGGACAAAGTTGTTCAACCCTACACCAGCCTGGTAAGAGTGGCGGCGCTGGCGTTGACCCCTTCTCTTATCGTTCGCGCCGTAACATCGCTCTTCGGGCTTGATCTTCCGCTCCTGCTCGACATCTGCGTCGTAATAATCTACTTGGGATATTTGTACTTCGCATTTCGTGCTATTGCGCCAATATCTGTGGACCATTCATGAATTGTAATCGTGTTATCACCACGGCAGACGGTATGAAAATGCCCCAAAAGAGATCCCGGAGCCTATAATTTCCCTATTGTTCTGCGCGGTAGCTCATGCTGCCGCAAGAGTTAGCAACAAGCCGATAGAATCCTGCGTAACTCTGGCCGGCAATAAAAGAGAAGAGATCTAATGGTACAAAACACTTTAGACCGCTGCGACACCGGAAATACCGTTCGCGACAATAACACCAACAACGACCTCAACCTTCTGTCTTTCTTCGGACGGAGTCCGACTTTGAAGCGAGCAGACGGAGCTGATGAAAAACCCGAGACGGTTCCCGATCAATCAAAAACAGCGCCAGCAGCTGAAAAGACATCGACCACGAAGAAAACAGACAGCGCACCAGTAAAAGACAACAGGTCAGCTCCTCCAGCAGAAACTGCGAAGCCTCAGGAAACTTCAAAGCCAGCAACAAAGCCGGCAGATGCCGCTGCGACCGAGGCGACTAAAACTGCTGAGACGAAGGAAAGAGGTGACCGACACCATCATAAAAGAGACAAGCCGGATGCAAAATCTGAATTAAAAAAGGATCTTCCGCCGGAGAAAAATTTGAAGAACGGCGATATCATCTTCGTCTCAAATTCCTCATTTGAAGAAGGCAAAGCGATTCAAGCTGTTTCGAAATCTCCTTTGACTCATTGTGGAATCCTCTTCAAGGAAGACGATCAATGGTTTGTCTATGAAGCGGTTCAGCCGATAAAAAAGACCCCGCTGAAAGATTTTCACAAGACGGACAATGGCGAGACCTACCTGGTTCGAAGATTGAAGCATGACGACATTGTCCTCACGAAAGACGTGACAGACAAACTGCACAATTATTTGAAGTCTAACGAAGGCAAAGACTACGACCACCTCTTCGGTTGGGGCAACGACAAGATGTACTGCTCCGAGTTAGTCTGGAAGGCGTATTATGAAGCCGCCCGGGTTAAAGTCGGCCAAATAAAGATGGTCGGCGACTATGATCTAAGCGATCCTATTGTGAAAAAACAGGTGGAGTTACGATACGGAAAGAATGTCCCGGTCACGGAGCCGACCATCACTCCCGGTGGCGTCTACGAAAGTAAGTTGCTGAAGACGGTTAAGTGATTCGGCCGAACGAAAAACTGCAGAAGCCGGAACGCAAGTAACGTTCCGGCTTTACTTTTCTACGGGCGACGTTCGCAAGAACAAGACGTTGTGAAAAAGTACGAAGACGAAATCCACAATCATGGATTGACGATGACAACGGCGGCAGAGGATATACCACTAACGTCGCAAAAAGTAGTCAAAATTCTGACTATTGATACCGATTGACGATCTGTTTAAACCGATTGAGAAAGTCGACTGAAGTACTCGGGGGGAAAAGCATCCGAGTAAGCATATGCTTGTCCGATGGTGTGGAATATGGTGCCATCAGCAAAGACACATAGTATGTCTCGTTAGCCTGCATCGGCAAATACTCCGGTCCACCATATCGACCAGGAACAATGCTGACATCGCATACGATACCTTCTGTATCGGGAATTAAAATGAACTTATTGGCGTTCGGAAGTTTTAAACTTTTCACCTTAAACTCAAAATGTGCACTCTTGTCGTCCTTAGTGATTTTGGCTCGCGGATAATATTCGATCATAAGGCTCTCCAGGGCAGCACAAACAGCCTTAAAGTCGAGGGGGCTGAGACTGCGGACATCGCCAACGTTCACCGATGTAGGTCCTTTAGCTACGACGCTCGTATCGATGGTTGTAGAGCTAGCTACGGGCCGTTCTAAACCAGTCGGCGTTGCTGTAGAGTTACCACCGGTGGTGGCACTACTAGCGACACCAGTGCTAACAGGATTCGTCGCGGCAGGTTTGACAGAGACAACTTCGCCGACCGTATCCGTGTCCGGAGAACTTCCATTTCTGAATACATAGCTGGGAGACTGATCGGCGGGCTCCGCAGACAAAGTTTGATAGTCCGTGTTGAGCACGCGCAGGTATTCAACGCAATCTTCATTGGTCGCCTGGGCAAACTCTAGACCGAGTCGAGCCTGCTCGAAGAACATCTTGGCTCTTCGAATGTCCTTCTTCACACACTCTCCATTTGCATACATAATTCCGAGATAATACCGCGCCACCGGGTCTTCGTTGCGAGCAGCTTGTTCGAACCACTTCTTCGCTTCACAATAGTTCTTCGGAACGCCGAGCCCTCCATAGTAAAGCTCCCCAATCGAGACCTTAGCCGGAAAAGCTCCGGATTGGTCGGCACGCTTGAATAGCTCCATCGCTTTCTTGTAGTCTTTGCGAAAACCGCCCTGTCCTTTCTTTTGCATCACACCTAGGGCATAAAGACTGTCGCCATCTCCCGAGGATTCGAACAACTTGCGCGCCCGGGCATAATCCTTTCCTTGAAACAGACCAAGATAGCAAATTCTGCCCAACCAGGTCTGAGCCGTCGGATTCCCGCTCAGAGCCTTCTTCTCTAATGACGGTTTTGACTTGACTATGCACTGCTTAGCCTTTTCAACATCCTTTTTGATACCATGACCGCCCTCGTAGTAAACAAAACCAAGTGCACATTGCGCCATGGAATTGTTCTTTATCGCGGCGGCCTCCAACCATTTCTTGGCTTGTGTGAAATTCTTCTCGACCCCGAAGCCACCCAGGCTGTATAGAATTCCGATGACTATTTTTGCATCGACTCCAGCCGCATCCGCACGCTTGAAGTACTCGATAGCTTTGGCATAGTCTTTCTCCGCACCAAGTCCGTCGGCATACATTTTGCCGAGCAGAAGCGCTGATTCACCGTCATCCGCACTCAAATCCAGCCACTTGCGCGCGGTTTCAAAACTTTGCGGCACGCCACTGCCTTGAAAGTACATGCGACCCAGCTGAGACTGCGCCTCGCGGCTGCCACGCTTGGCCGCGACCCGATACCAATTTGCAGCCTCTTTCAAATCCGTTCTGGTACCTCGACCGTTGGCATACATCTGGGCAAGATAAGTCTGGTACTGAAGATAACCTTTTTCAGCCATGACTCGAACCAAAGGAAAGGCGCTGCGATAGTCTCCGCGCTTTAGGTACTTCTGCAATGCATTCAGAGCGGCCGCTGCCTTCTGGTCAGCTGGAGGATCACCCGGAGCCGCTTCCACAGTATCCGAGATAGAACTCCTTTGAGCACCTGCTGGCGAAAGCAAGAATATGAACATAACGACGACGAAAGTCACCGTTTGAAAACCAAATCGTATGTTGAGTCTCGTATTCTGTGCCATAAACTCACTTCAAACCTGAGGCCTTATTACCACATATGTTTTTCGTCAAAACTTATTGAAGGCGCCGATAATTATTTCGTTTAAAATGAATATCGCTCAATTGATCGAAATCTCCGAAAAGATACGAACCAATGCTAATTCCATCTTTTAAGTCACCACTCGCACGCGCAATTTTCCTCTCACTCCTGGTGAGCGCCGGCGTCTCGCCAGCATCGAGCAAGGCCGACAACGTTCAACTTGCAGATAGCGAAACGGCTTCCTCGTCGAAGTGGAACCTCATTGAAGCGGTGTCCTCGTCGATG
>CAZISK010000766.1:0-4467 GCA_964541355.1 uncultured Candidatus Obscuribacterales bacterium | reverse complement strand
AGTCTTCCAACGCTGAGGATGCCGGTGCAATACTGGCTGACACTCGCATGGCAAGAGCAGTTTCCGGTTTGACGGAAGGCGCATTCACAGGAGATCTCTTAAGACGAGCTGAGCAGGCGATAGATGCCTATAAGCAAAAGAAAAAGTATGACCGTCAGGAGGAGCTCGTTCGCAGAACCGCCGCTCAACCGGTCGCCGATTCCGGCAGCGACGAACCGGCACCGCTAGCCGAGCATAGACGAGTCATCGATAAGCCGATCAGGGACAAGTGGGCTGTTATCGTCGGCATCGGAAAGTTCAAGGACTCGAAAATCAATCTCAAGTACGCTGCCAAAGATGCTCGTGACTTCTATGATTTCTTGATCAAAGAGAAGAGTTTTGCAGCGGACCATGTGCAATTGCTGACTGACAATCTCGCCACCAGGGCGAACATCCTCTCTCTCTTGGGCAGCAAATGGTTGCCCAGAGTCGCGGAGCCCGACGATCTAGTCGTCATCTATTTTTCCAGTCACGGCAGTCCATCCAGCCTGGACGTCGGTGGCGTCAATTATCTTGTCGCCCACGATACAGATCCTAACGATCTTTACGCAACCGGAATAGCAATGCAGGATTTGGCCCGCATCATTAAAGCTCGTGTGCATTGCGAACGAATCATGCTGTTGCTCGATGCTTGCCACAGCGGTGTGGTGGCACCCAGCTCTAAAGGCATGGCGCGCGAAGGCAACGTCGATGTTGACAATATTGTTCAGGGCACCGGCCAGCTTGTAGTATCTTCGAGCAGTCCTGAGCAAAGATCATGGGAGTCACGACGTTACGAAGGAAGCGTATTCACAAGGCATTTAATCGATGGACTAAAACGGCACGGCAAGATGACTAAGCTGGGAGATGCCTTCGCCTATCTGGATGAGGAGACGAAGCGAGAAGTGCTGCGCGATCGCGGCGTTTTGCAAAGCCCAGTTATGAAGAGTAAATGGGAAGGTCGAGACTTGATTATCGGGGTGCCACCATCGGCGCCATCAAGAGGATTGAGCGACGTTGAGCTGCCTGATCTGGCAAGATCGGCAAGTCCGGACGATTCCAAACACGCCAAGTCACCGAAGCCTAAGGGCGGAGCTTCCAGAGGCGCAAGGTAAAGTCATCGCTGCCGGTGAGACACTTATCTCCTTGATTCGTGAATGCCAGGCTCCACATACCGAAACTCTGCAGCTTGTAGCAGTCGATCTCCTTTGCTCGATCGAGATCCCACAACCTGATGGTTTTATCAAGGCTTCCGCTAATCACCTGATTGTCCTGCAAGAACTCTGCTTTTACGATCCAGTTGGTGTGTCCGTTGAGGCATTTGATCGGCTCGCCGGACTCGATGTCCCACAAGCGAATGGTCAGGTCTCGGCTGGCCGAGAGCACTTTGCTGCCGTCCTTCGAAACATTGAGGCTGGAGATTTCTCCTTTGTGTCCGATGAATTGCCTTATCAGCGACCCGTCGCGCACGTTCCACAAGCTCACGATCTTGTCGCTGCCGCCGGAAACCAATCGATCTCCATCCGGGGTAAAGGCTAGGCACCGGATCGTGCCAAGCTTTCCATTGGTAAGGCGCTTGACCTCTTTGCCGGTCATGGTGTCCCATACTCGAACAGTCCCATCATATCCGGCCGACGCGAGCCGCGAACCGCCGTAGTCGAACGCGACACACGTGACGATGTTCTCGTGACCCTCGAATTTCTTGAGCTCCATTCCGGAATCGAGGTCCCAGAGCCGGACAGTTTTGTCGCTACCTCCAGAGGCCGCGTTACTTCCGGGCGGCGATATTACGACGCAGTTGATGTCGTCATCGTGACCTTCAAAGGTGCCGATCTCCTTACCGGTCTTTAAATTCCAATATCTGATGGTATTGTCGGTGCTACCGGATATGGCGCGCATACCGTCTGCCGAAATGTCGCAGGTCTTGCTCCAACCGGCATGACCGATGAGCTTCATTACTTCGACCGCCTTTCTCAGACCATCGATGCCGATAGACAGTCCGCCGGTCGAGGCAATCTGAGTCGGAGCTTCATCTTCTCTAACCTCCTCCTCCTTTTCTTCCGGCTCTCTCGATGAGCGCGTGCTGATGGCGAAGTCCATGTTCTTCTTTGAGGAATCGGGTGTGTCTTCCCTGCGCATGCCCTTTGCTTCCGTCGACTTCGGATCTGCCGAGCCGTCGCCCGAGGATTGATCTGTGTTAGCCGATCCGCTGGATGGCGGAGGCTCCTCAGAAGGCGAGGATCCGCCGCTGGTATCAGTTGTGGTGGCGTCTCCGAGAGCGTACATGCGCTGTTCGACTTGTGAGACCTGGGAGGACTTGCCCATAGCTATATACACTTTTCGCAAGAGCCGCAGGCTTTTGATCAAGCGATCGCTATTGGGGGGTAATTTGTCCGCTTCTTTGACTGCATCGACAAGGAGCCTTTCAGCTTTGGCGTACTCCTTGTCCTCGTAGAATTTCGTGGCGGTATCGTTGTAAGCGTTCCAGACCGAATCTTGCGCCAGGCTTGAGTTACCTGTAGTTGCCGCCGCTAAACTGGCGCCAAGCAGCCCGCGCCATAACAATTTTTTGTGCTTCACCTTTCGTCGAAACCCCTGATAACTTGGTTGTGGTCGTAGTCCTGGGCCGACCAGCTTCTCACTCCGGTGTTCCATGGAGCGCCTTGTTGATGGTTGGCAGCTCTCATTTTGCCCCAGAGCATCCTCGTGTTCTCCTCGGCTCCACGCACTGCAGCCTTGGAGGTCTCGAGCGTGCTGGTGGATCGACCTCTCTCCTTCGGCATCGGCTTCCCTGGCCTGCCGTTGCGCAGCGCTCTGAGCGCGTAGTTCTTAAGAGTAGCATCTTTGGCGTAGTACGCCAGCCAGGCCAACTCCTCGGTCGCCTTCTTCTGGTTACCGAGTCCTTGATAGCAGAGTCCTGAGAAGTATCGTTTTGAGTCGGAGGTGGGAAGCTTGTCCAGGATAGTCAGAGCTTTTTGATATTCGTTCTTTTGGTAATGTACTTTGGCTTGTTCGAGCGGTAGCAGCGGCTTGGCAGAACTCTTGGCAGAGCTGTCGCCTGGAGTCGTCGGGCTTTTGGCGGCGGGCGGGTCGGCTGCCGGTTGCACCGGCTTCTGTGTCGTGGCGTCGGTCGCCGGCGCTTCTGATTGAGGCTTCGTGTCGGCTGATGACGAGTCTTGTGCGCCGGCCGGAATTAGCACCATATTTGATGCCATAAAACCGAAGAGAAGGAGGGCTGGCAAAAACGATCGATTGATTCTGTTTTTCATAACGACCTGCCCCGATTTGACTTACATATTGTTCCCGATAAAATGCCAAATTAAGCGCCGCAGAGAGCCGGCGGTCGAGGTCAAACCGGTGGTGCGACCTGGGTTTTTATGTCTCGATACATAACCAGCGGTCTCTTCGCCGTTCTTGCCTGCTGCATGGCCAGATCGGCGGCCCCCAATAGCGCTCCGAGCTCTTTGAAGTCTTCCGGCACCGAGCTCGAGCCGAACGCCATGGCCAGTTGATCGCTGTGAAGCTCTCCTGCCAGAGGCGAGCTGGTTAAGGATTTGATGATGCGATTGATGAACACCTCTGCTCCCTGAGATCTCGTGCTGGGAAGCAGAAGCGCATAGTCGTATGCATCGTAGTGGGCGATTAAATCAACATGGCGCTTGAGATTGCTTATCCTCAGTACCGCGTCCATGACCATCTTATCCGGCAAAACTCTCAATACTGTCTCGCCATCAACAATTTTTTTCTGCCTGAGTTCGAAGACAACCACGGAGAATGAAGTCCGAGAGCGGTAACTTCGAAAATACTCTTGCTCGAGAAAATATAGGAAGGCAGGGAAGATGAACAGTCCCGTCTCTGCTCTTCTCAAGCTCATCATGATGCTCTGAATGGCGGCATTATCTATCACCCTGGGTGCGAGCGTGAGCGAAGACTTCGGTGTTAAATTCTCAACGATTTTGATAACGTCTTGGACGATCAGGTGGTGCACGATATGCGTGAGCTGGATGCGCGAGATCTGAAGCGAGCGTACCATCTCCTCAAAAGTCTGTTTGCCGTTGAGGCTACAATAGACTCGGGCGATCGTTTCCATGTCGCACGGACAATCGAGTGTGACTCGATCTGAGAATTCGTTCTGCGTAAGCGCGGTATTGACGGGAAACAGAGTCGAGGTCGGCGTCATGCCGGCTTCTTTCAGGTAGCGGGTGTGCTCGGACAGCTGTCTGCTCTGTGCGACCAGCGACTCGATGCTTTCGTAAACAGTATGATTGTTGCGAAGAATTCGGGGCTCAAATGTGAATGCCCCTTCTTGCCAGGTCAAAAGCTCGATCATTGCCTCATCGCCGACGACATCTCCGGCGGTGGCATCCACTGGAAAGCCGTCTTGGATGAACACTGTTGCGGTTGACTCGTTGGCACTGCGTACATCGAGCCTACCGGTCCCTCTTGCCT
>CAZISK010000765.1:0-4467 GCA_964541355.1 uncultured Candidatus Obscuribacterales bacterium | reverse complement strand
CGTCCCGCTGTCGTTCTCCAAAACGCTCAGCCTGACCGCAACTTGAATACTTACGTTTTCTATCCCGTGCTACTATAAAGGAGCGTAATATATGATTCACCGTGAGCGTTCAGCAAATCCGTTCGTGACATTGCAACTGCGCTATTGCTGATGTTCACGAATTTCCTGCTTCCGGGACGAGTGTTGGATGGAGAAGCTCTAGAACGCACTGCAGCTCTCGCGTTCCTACGTTGTCATCGAATGCGTATATTTACATTCAGCGACTTCGTTTCGATCAAACCTCTATGGAACTCGCTAAAGTTTCTGCTATGACAGGGCGCGAGTATGCAGGAAACTCAAGCAGTTCACGTTCAGTGTTTCCAGAACGTGTTCATCAGACGGGGACTTTTGTAGATCTGGTTCATCAACGCCTGCGCTACTTTCGCAAGACGTGTCTGAGAGCCTCTTCTACGTTCGGATGATTGAATTGAAAACCGGCCGCTTGCAGTTTTTTGGGATGTACCTTTGCGCTTGCCAGAAGCAGTTCGTCTGCCATCTCACCTAATGCAAGATGTGCAGCGAAGGCGGGCATCGGGAAGATTGTCGGACGAGAAATTACGTTGCCCAGTGCTTTAGTGAATTGACTGTTTGGCACAGGATTGGGTGTAACCAGATTGACAGCACCACTGAGAGTATCATTGTCCAGACAAAACAGAATGGATCGAGCCAGATCATCTATTGAGATCCAACTCATGAATTGCTTTCCGTCGCCGATGTTTCCGCCTAGACCAACTTGAAACGGAGGCAGCATCTTTGACAGCGCACCGCCATCCGGCGAGAGCACGACTCCGATTCGCATATTGACTACGCGGATTCCACTTTCGCGGGCGGCAGTTGTCGCCTGTTCCCATTCACGACAGAGCTCGGCGAGGAAGCCGTTGCCGCTTACACTGTCTTCGTAAAGGTCTTCACCACCTCGATTGCCGTAGAAGCCTATAGCTGAAGCGCACAGAAAAACGGAAGGTCGATTATCGAGGTTTGCCATGGTATGAGCCAAAAAGGCTGTGCTCTTCAGCCTGCTTTCGCGTATCTCCTTTTTCTTGCTGTCGGTCCATCGCCCTGAAGCGATGCTTTCTCCTGCCAGATGAATAACTGCATCAATCTGGTTCAAGTCGCCGTCGATCTTCCCTTCAGTCGGTCGCCAGGTAATCTCATCCGCATTTCCTGCGGCGCTCTTACGGACCAAAGCGACAACCTTGTCGCCTCGTTCGAGCAGCAACTTCCTTACAGCAGAGCCCAGAAGTCCATGCGCGCCACTTATGAGTACATTCGACACAATACGTTCTCCCATCTTCGTTGACCCAATAGCTTACTCGAAAACCGCCGTTCAGTTCATAGCACAAAAAACCGTCCTGAGCGCCAGTATGCATCTAAGAGCCGGAGCGATCTTGGCTGCGGCGAAATATCTTTTTGAGTGACACGGCAAAGTGCACTTCGTCATTTCTGGTTTGAAGAGCACGTTCTGGAAACACAGAGCGTGAGCTGCTTGAGCTTCTTGCAGATTTGCCACTCTTACTCCAGGAACTGTCGGATTGTAGAGTTTCCCCTGGATCGAAACGGCGTCGCGAAGGCGTACGACTTGTACGAGTCTGATGAACACGTTCTGGAAACACTGAACGTGAGCTGCTTGAGTTTCCTACATACTCGCGCGCTGTCATAGCAGAAACTTTGGCGAATCCCATCTCTAGAGGTTTTCCGGGATCGAATCGAAGTCGCTGAACGCTTAACGCTTGCTGCGACTTTATGTAATACTATAACACCGAGTAAGTTAACGGATAATTGCATCAAGGTGCTCGTCCAGAGGGTATGAGCCCGTGGAGTCGCGCTTGATGCGTGGGCGCTTTAAAAAACAAACTATCGCTCGCCCTTATGGGCATTGAAAGCTTTAGTCGAGGTGTCCGACAACCTCATTAAACGTTAATTCTGGAGCTTGACCGTGAAGAGCCGGGCTCTTCTTGTTGGCCGTGCTTTTGTTGGCCGTGCTTAGCGGTTGTTGCCGAACAGCAACCAGAGCAGGAGACCGAGGAGCAACAGCCCACCAAGCTTCACGTTGAACAGCAGGGCGACGATGACGAGGACGATGATGATGGTCGTGCCACTCATGGTGGTAACAGTCCTTTCTTGACTGGTGATTGGGTTGTAGCCACGAGATGATAGCCGGATGTATTCATCCGACCAACTAAGCTGTGAGAGACTGCTTTAGAGCCGTCCGTAAGCGCGTTTCAACTGGGCGCGGAGGTGCGCCTTCGTGCGAAGGTTGAAGGAAGAGGCTTCCACCGCGGTCAAGTTGACCTTGAGGAAATCAGCCGGCTTCCAGCCAAAGTGCTCCTGGAGCTTCAAGTATTCGTCGGTCAGGTGCACTTCGGTGAAGAGCGTTCCGTCGGTGCTGACTGTGACTCGCTTGCCTTCACGATGCAGACGATCGATCGGATGTTCTCCGAACGACACAACCTGTCCGGTAACCACGTTGGAGGTTGGGCAGATCTCCAGCAGTCGGTTGCCTTGACGGTTGCCGCGGAAGCCGTGACCGATTCGCATCAGTCCGGCATCAGCATCTTCGTCAACGGCGTCGAACGCTGAGAACATCTCTTCGACGACTTCGTCCACCACCCGCCAGACATCGTCTTTGACCAGCTGCTTGTGCCGGAGTCGATGTGTCACTTCGGCGAGCATGATGTCGAAGCCGCGCAGCAGGCTGATGTCCTGGTCCGTCGGCTCGTCTGTCTCCCAGAGGTGGATGGTGACAGCGATGCGCGGCGCAAGCGTTTTTACATAGAGGGAGGATTTAAGCCACCACTTCAGTACGCCTGGATTGGCACGCTCGTCAGCAGCCAGGTCGAAGACACCGACATAGCGCTGATACTTGATGCTCAGGTCTGCAATGCGCCGAGCCATCTCCGCGTTTTCGTGTCTGAGAACACAGAGAATCAGCTTCGTCGGGAACGTAGCGTACTGGAGTCCCGCGATAACTGCTGCCATAACACCGTCGAGCGACAGTCCCGAAGCGGTATGAAGTTGAGGCGCGAAGCGCAGCTCCAAACCAGCGATACCGTCAGCGGTAGCATCTTCCATCCGTTCGCGAGTAATTCGCGTCAGGTTGTTAGGTGTCTGCATGATCGGCAGCACGTGGTCGACGATTGCCTTGACATAGTTAGCAAGCGACTCGCTGGCGAAGCCAACGAGAAAATCCTGGTATTGCCTTGCTGCGTTGGTGCGAAGCTTGCGGCGACTCATGCCGGTGGCTCTCGACGCCTGATTCCATTCGGACAGGACGTCAGTCGGAAAGTCGATCTTCGCCTTTTCGAAACCTTGCGACTGCCAGAGCTCGAGCATGGTGCGCGGGCGCAGAGAGCAGTCCAGGTGTTCGTGGAGCATGACTTTTGGCAGTGAGCGCATCTTACGCATGCCGAGAGGGGAGTGTCTTTTCATATTACCGCTCCGTGTCGTTTCTAGCTGTTCCTGCGAGCAACTAGCTGGTGAAATTCGTCTCAACCCAAAACCCCATTACTCTCGCGACGGGCGAAAGCAAAGAACCGAAACATCTAAAGGTTTATTGAGGTATGAGCCGAATAAAAGTCTCTTGATTACAAAACATGGATATGTCTTAACGTATTGTTTATGAGTCAATATCCACAATGCTTTTTAGCTTCCAACCTGCTGATTACGCTTAGAGTTAAGTAAGAAAGACCACTGATTGTGTTGCTTGTAAAGCGCAATTTTTCAAGCGGCTGGCGGCAGTGTCGGGTTTTCAGGTGATATCCAAAGTTTCTCTAGCGGAGCTGTATGAGGCGAATCAATGTCGGCAATCTAGATGAAACGAAAAACTTGAAGGTTGAGATTAAAGACAGGGTTTTTCATGTGGCACTGAATCCGAACGCAGGTTACTATTAGCTAAGAGATATACCAGGTAGGAGATTCAGCCTATGGCCATGGGTGGGAAGGCAGGAGAGACCTTCACCGAAATCAATGTAACGCCGCTGACAGACGTATTCTTGGTGCTTCTAGTAATCATGATTTTGATTGCACCACTAGTCAACCAGGCGGTTTTGAAAGTATCGCCGCCCGGCCTTACTACGACTCCTCCCCAGAAGGATGACAAGCCCAAGCTAAATGCTGAAGTCGGCGCAGACGGGAGTGTGACGATTAACAACATTCCGGTCGTGCCGCCCGAGACTATGAAAATCATGGAAGTTCTGAAGTCAGAACAAGCCAAACATCCTGGTGTAGATATGCCGCTCATCCTCAATTCCGATGAAGAAGCTCTTCAGAAGCATGTAGTTGCTGTCATGGACGCTGCCTCCGGCTGTGACATCAAGAACATGGCTGTCCTGCCGCCGCATCCGACCGGTGCTGCTCCGAAGATCAGATAGTAGGACGACATCGTCGTGACACGAAATTCGGAAACGACGTCATGAGTCGCCCGTTTCG
>CAZISK010000764.1:0-4469 GCA_964541355.1 uncultured Candidatus Obscuribacterales bacterium | reverse complement strand
TGCTCGACGATCTGCCCGAATTAGCCCGCATGACCGGCAGCCTGTTCGACCGGAAAGAAGCAGAGGCCTATAGCTGCTTCGCCGGCATCGAGAAGCCCGAGCCCGGCGACGAAACCCACGGACAGAAGCTTCTGAGGGTCGTGCCGGAAGGGCAACTCTGGCCGGACAGCAACGATCCGGTCATCCCTCCCCAAGGCGAAGCGGCTCACGATATGCTGCGCGCCTACATCCTCGGCGAATACTTCCCCTGCGTAGGAGCCCGAGCCGCCTTCGTAAAAGGCACCTACCGCATGGGTTTCTATAAGAGGATGGCGCATCTCACGGCTGTCGCCGCCATGGGTCGAGACCTTCGCCGATTCGTCCGAGAGTACGAGCAGCTCGGCGACTTCACCACCTTCATCGCCGTCTTCAAGAATCCGCAACTGATGAGCGAAGACGACTTTGAAGATGTCCTCTGGCAGCACTTACAGATGCTGCACGATCACGACGGCGACGTCTGGGACCCGTTCTACTCGCCTGATCCGACAACCGGCAACTTCGGCTTCTCCTTTGCTGGGAAGGCCTTCTTTGTCGTCGGCATGAATCCAGGCGCGTCGCGGTTCTCGCGAAGGTTCACCTTCTCAGTCCTGGTCTTCAACCCGGAATCACAGATTCGCAAGCTCAAGGAGCAAGGCGGTCTGGAGCAGTTCGCCGCAACGGTGCGAATGCGCGACACGCTCTACCAGGGTTCGATCAACCCTTCGCTCCCCAAGGACTCCAGCACCACCGGCGGTGAGGCCCGGGTTTATTCCGGGAAAGCTCACACCGACGGCGACGGCTGGGTCTGCCCGTTCCGCCCACGCAAATCTGTCGTGGAAAAATGGAAGGCCGCGCAAAAGAAGTAGCCCAGGGAGCGCTCCCTGGCGACCGGCTCAGGACCAACGTCCAGCCGCCACTCCACCATCCCACAGGTAGCCCATGAACTGGCTATGGCACCCCACACCGGTGATGTGGATCACGCTTGCCGTGGTAGGAGGCTTGGTCCTCCTTCTCAAGGTGATGCGCAATCCGCTCAATTACCGTTAACCGGACGGCGCCGGTGCGGCGCACGCACCGCCAGAAAGAGACGGCGCCCCGTCTCTTTTTGTGCTTTTTGACTCGACAAACTCCCACCAATATAAGGAACGTTCTGTGAAATGGCCCCGAATATTCACCAGAGAAGCGGGCAACAAGGCCGCTGAGATCGTGACCGGACATGCCGCTCAGAAGATTGCCATTACCATCGCCGATCGCGTCGGACCCCATCGCTTCTTGAGTAAGGCGGGTCTGGTGTTGATTGTGCTCGGCATCGCAATCGCTCTTGCAGGCTGGCTGTTCGCCACCTCATGGCTGTATTGGACCGCCATCATATCCGGTGCGCTTTTGATTGTCGCGGGCTACGCCATGCGCGGCTTCAACAGCTTACTGGTCAGCCTCCTGGCACGCCTGTTGAAGAGCATCGCCCGCCGGGTGTACAACTTCGCAGCACCACGCCTGAAGCGTCTGTGGCAGTCCAGAACGGTCAGGTCCGGAACCCAACAGCCGAAAGACGACAGCTCCACTCCCCCTCGATGATGGAGCGGCAACAAAGCCGAAAGCGTCGCTGTCAACCACATGGATGGTACGGCGCGGGCTACGGTTACGGTGCTTCAACCCCGCCTCTGCTGAAACGCGCTCGCTTCGGCGCGCGCAGCAGGCTGACGACCGGTTGCTTGCGGAATCGCACACCGGTCAGTCGGATCGGTCGTTGGTAGTCGCGACACGTTTTTTGTCATGTGTCGAGAGTACTAACGACTGCCGCGACGAGCTATCCCATGACAGCCGGACTTAGAGTGGAGTGGAGCGATCTGCTCCGCTCTTGGTCCTTTTTGGCCTTTTTTGGCCTTTTTTGATCATTTCGGCACCATATCCGACATATGTGGAGAAGATTCCCCGGTTTTCGCAGCGGTTTTCAACTATTTGACAACCAAGGTAGCGCCAGCAGCACCAGAGGCGAAGATTTGTTTTACAAAAACCACTTGAATACTGCCCCTTCGAGCATTGGTCATGTGCGGCGATTTTGGTAGTTCGGCTGTCAACAAATTTCTCACTAGCTGGTTGAACCATCAAGACTCGCTTTCCTAGTATTGAATGCTCTCTTTTTTGTTTTGACCTTGAGTTATCATAAGTCCTCCTTACAAGCTTTACCTGCGAATCTAGAATTTCCACTGGCCACAACGATCGTGGCACAGGTGGGTATTCATTGACTTGCTTTTTCTGCCTACCCGAATCATGAGCGGGTTCATGTCACCTGTGTCAAGCCAACAAGAGGTGGAAGATGAAACACCCTGATGACGACAACAAGCCGTCGCCTGCCGCGCCCGTTCCGGGCGCGCGCCGCACGCTCATTTTGCTTCTCGTAGTCGGCCTGTTCGATTACATCGACCGCTACATTCTGGCGGCCGTGGTTCCACTGATCCGCGACGACCTTCTCAAGAACCCGGACCAACACTCCGGCTTTGTTCAGACCCTGATCGACTTGATCAGCCGCTTCCTGGGACACAATGCGGAAAACTCCGCAATCGCCCTTCTTTCACTGGCGTTCATGGTCTCGTACGCTATCTTCTCGACAGTGTTCGGGCGATTCAAGACGAGACGCTGGCTCATTCTCGCCATCGGCATAGCGCTGTGGAGCCTGGCTTCCGGTGCATCCGGACTGGCCTTGACCTTCGAAATGCTGCTGATTACGCGCTGCTTCGTCGGCATCGGTGAAGCAGCATACGGACCGCTTGCTCCTGCCGTGATCTCGGATATGTATCCGGTCGAGCGGCGAGGCTCCGTGATGTCCTGGTTCTACATGGCAATTCCGGTTGGCTCCGCGCTGGGCTTCGCGCTCGGTGGGCTGATCGCAGGAACCATGGGATTGGGCTGGCGCTGGGCGTTCTTCCTGCTTGTGCCGCCCGGTCTCCTTCTCGCCATCGTCTGCCTGTTCATGAAGGACCCACGCGTGGGACAGGCTGATGGCGTGGACTCGAAGCAAGTCGATAAGCACAAGTCCAGCTTCAAGGATTACCTGATCGCCTTGAAAACGCCTTCCTACCTGCTGGATACACTCGGAATGGCGGCGATGACATTCGCTATTGGCGGCATGGCATTCTGGACACCGTCATACATCTACGAGTATCGCCAGGTATCCGATCTGGGCTTCGTCAACCTGATGTTCGGCGGACTTACCGTCCTTGCTGGTATCTCAGGTACACTCGCCGGTGGTTGGCTCGGCGACAGACTGAAGAAGCGATGGTCCGGCTCCTACTTCCTGGTCTCGGGTGGAGCAATGCTCGTCGCACTTCCGGCCTGGATTGCCATGCTGTACACCCCTTTCCCGTATGCCTGGGGATTCCTGTTCCTGGCGATGTTTTGCTTGTTCTTCAACACGGGACCAAGCAACACCATCCTGGCGAATGTCACGCATCCGTCCATTCGAGCCAACGCCTTCGCGCTCAACATCCTGATCATTCACGCGTTGGGCGACCTGATCTCACCCTTCGTCATCGGAGCAATTGCAGACGTTAGCGACATGAACACTGCCTTCCTGTCCGTGTCCGTAATGATGGCCGTAGGGGCGCTTCTGTGGCTCTGGGGGGCGAGGTACCTGGCAAAGGACACTGCCAACGCCAACAACCAGTTGAAGTAACCCGTTCGCTCCTCTGCACCACTCGTCGATACCGGTGGCCGGCATCGTAGTGGTATTGCCAGTGGTGACTCACAGGCAGCGGCATAGAGATTGACAGGGCGGTGATTGGACTGCATCACCGCCCTGTTCAATCTCTTTAGCTTTTTGACATTTCAGCAACTTTTTCGCTTGTTACCCAATTGCGCTCCCTGGGCACAAACAACCTTGTTTGTCCCGGAAAACAGGGGTGTCCGCGCTTCGCCTCTTTCCCTGCGGTATCTCACTCAGCTCCGTTGCGTGCTCATTAAAAACCCATGAAGCCCTCTAAATACCAGGAAGCCATAAAAGTAGGAATGAGATAGTGCAACTTCTCTTTTCCCAGCCGTCACCTAAATTTCAACGACGTTTGGGCCGTCTCGAACCGTTTCAACCTCTATGCAGGCCTAGTCGAGATAGATGTCGAACCCCAAGATACTTCTGACGCCCTGATCGACGGAAGCGTCACCAATATTGATGTCGCTCACGTCGTGATAAAGCGGCGAGCCGGCGTCGGCGTGGAAGATCCCTTCGCCTTCCGAAAGACAATGGCACATAATCGGCTCAGTCGCACCGGCAGCAGGATAGATTCGACTGGTACCGCCCTCGATACCACTCCTCTCGATCACGAAGGCGGAGACGATAAAATCAGCACCATCTTGATGAATACCTTCCGGACTGTTCGTGCAGGGCTGATTGACGAAAGCGAAACACGACATCATCCAGGACGTAATCTTAATGGATTTGACCGCCGGCACTCTTT
>CAZISK010000763.1:0-4472 GCA_964541355.1 uncultured Candidatus Obscuribacterales bacterium | reverse complement strand
CCTGGTTGTTGAATGAGAAAGCCAGCTTCCACTCTCCGTCCATCTGTCCCGGTGCAGGCTGCGGGGGCGGCTTAGGACCACCTGGTCCCTGAGCTGGACCTCCGGGCCCTGATGGACCAGCAGTTTTTGCTGGTGTCGTGGTTGACGAGGGTGTGGAAGAGATGAGCTGCTTCAGATAGTTGCAGCCACTCAAAGCCACAACGAGGATCAGGCATATCAGCGAGAACGTTGCTCGATAGAGGGCTTTACTAGAGAAATTGCGATCGAGAAAAATGAATTGCGACTTCAACACGGGCGATGAGCCTTTCCAAGGAAACCTTTTGACTTTAGTAGTAAGAAAATTGATCTCTGGTTAGCATTCTAGCCTTAATCTCACTGGAATTAGCGTTCTTTTGCATCGGAACGGACTATTTTTGGTTTAAGGCATCGATTTTAAAGATTAAATTTACCCATCCCGACTACGTAATTCCCGCAAGATCAGTATTGACTTATGTTGTCAACTGCTTGACAATATCGTTACTTACTACCCAATCCTTATATTTGCGGTTTTTCCCGCCGCGGTTTCTACAAATCCGGAGTTCACGGATGACTGACGGTCGCCAACCACAAGATGATTATGTCCCGCCTAAGGAGGTAACGACTCCTGCGCCTACGCCTACGGTAGCCGATGTCGCCCGGGATAACTTTCAGAAAGACGCATTTACGCCCCCTGGGCAAGAGCCGAAGAAGGATGGATTGCCTGGAGACCCGCCAGCTGCGGATGCAGTCGCGCCGGGCACCGATGCGCTTGACTCTTTAGATCCTGGACAGGAGTTCTATTGCAGTTTAGTCGACGATCCGAAGACGTTGGACACACCACGAGGGAGACAAGAGGCGTTGGAGAGGTTTAGAACTACTCTTGCTAGCATGCACCCTGATGTGGCCGCATTGTTTGAAGGCGAGTTTTCGCCGCAGAAGCTAGCTCGCGCCGAGGCTCGCAGTGGATCTGCCGAGCCGACTGACAAAGTTGACCCAACCAAGAAGAAGCCCGGCTCGGACGGCGAAGAAAAGCCTGAGAAGGGCGAGAAAAAAGACAAGACTGACGAGAAAGCCCCGAAGGCTAAAGACAGCATTGAGAATCCAGAGAACTGGTTTAGCAATCTTGTAAAAGATACAACCAAAAAGGCTGTAAGCGCTGTTAGCGACATAGTTCATGATGCCATGAGCTATTTTGGCAGTTACGGTGAAGGCATGCTCGACAGTCTCGGCTTGACGAGCTCTACCAGATCCAATGATGGTCAACAGCTAGCTTCGACAATGGTCAATGACACCGAATCCGCCGAAGCAAAAAAGGCATTCGAAAAGCTCAATAAAGTGGAGAACGGTAAGAAGCTCGATGCCGCCGTCGGCGGATTGATCGACCAGTCACGCGCGAATGGTGACCTGACTACTGGTACCGGCCGACAGGGCGCGGACAAGATTGTTGATGCGCAGCTTGGCGATGGGCACACGTCCCAATCAGTCAAAGAGATGCTCGGTGGTAGTTTCAAAGGCGATATTAAGACCGATACGAAGACTGGCGAAAAGATTCAAACTGATGGTAAGGGCAATACTCGCATTGAAAGCAAGGATGGCAAGAATGTTACCCTTAAGCTCAGCGACGGCACCGTAGTCAACCAGAAGACTGGTGAAGACGGGAAAACCACTGAGACCTTCCTCTTTGGCAAGAAAGACGGCAAAGATGGTGGCTTCATGCGGACCACCACCGACAGCACTGCTGGTCGAACCAATTTTGAGTACAACGACGGCAAGAATTACCAGCAACAGGTGGATCTCGCCAGATTGGTTATGTCGAAGGACCGATACAACTTCGATCATTGCAACAAGGACCAAAATGCGATTCACGTCAACCAAGATCGATCCACGTTGGTAGATGAAACAACCAAGAGTCATGTTGGTATAGATCGAGGCAACGGCGACATCGTCATCAATTCGAGAGACAAAGATGGTGTTAACAACGAAGTCAGAATGCGGCTCAATTCGGAGACCGGCGCCTTTGATTTCTTCCAACGTGGTGAAGACGGCAAAGATACCAAGCTAACAGATGCCCAGGTCGAGCAGGTTAAGAAGCAGTTGCAGCTGACCGGATCCGGCGACAAATACCGCGTCGGTAACACAGAAATCAACCGGCAGTTAGTCAGTCAGCTTTTGAGCTCGGGTGTTCGACAACAGATAAGAGGCGGAAATTCAGATGGAAGTCTTGATGTAAGTACAACCGACACCAGGACTGGCCGCGGACTTGACGGACACGTCAACAATCCGGCTGATGGAGGCAAGACCACCACGAAGACAATTGATGGTGGTAAGCCGACTGGTGAAGAGAGAATTTTCGATCCGACGACCGGCAGAATTGACGGCACGGATGATAAGGGTAATCAGATCATCTTCGACCCGACGACCGGTAAGTTGAAGACTCCGGAAATTGATAAAGAAAAAGACGGCGCAGACGTCAACATCAACGACACCGATACGAAGATCAAGCCGGATGGCTCCGTTGTAGATGCAGATGGCTTCACCATCATGGATGCCGATGGCGAATGGTGGGGTGACGAGCGCGATTGTTGCGGCATGACGCCGGAACAGTTCGAAATATACCAGGCGGAGCAACGAGCCGATGAGGCGCAAGCCAGAGCTCTCGGCAGTTTGGCTTGTTCCATGATCGCAAGTGGTAACGTCAACGTTTCTGTTGTCCACGCAGCGATGTCCGTCGCACGGGCCAGTCTAGGAGTTGCCGCGGGAATTGAAAATGGTGCAATTCGAGCACTGGCCGAATGTGCCGCTTTGGCTGTTATCTCAAGGGGCAACATGGACATCGACGGAGCGAAGAAATTGACTTCAGTTGGTGAAGGCAGTCAAATCAACAAGGTCTTTGCTGCGAACGTCACCATCGGCGGTCCTAGCAGTGTTGTAAACGAGATTCTCCATGACAGAGACGAACGACAGTATGCCAAAGCTAATAATGTTGAAGATCTCGATGCCTACCGGCGAGCCAGAGGTCTTGCTTAGGCAAGTGTTGGCAATATGATGTCGTTAGCCTAAGTAGTATGAAGCGTCGTTCTGGATAAACGCTTACGCTGCAGACTCTTATATGACGCCGATCGCAGCTTCAAATCCGCATCTCGGACACTTAGGGGCACCTCCGAGCTGGGCGTTGCAGATGTCGCAGCGGTCTTCGCGCGCCTTTAGCGACGAGCCTTCGGCCATGTCGAGCGTCTTCCAGGAGCCTGTAATCATACCTGTTGAGCCAGCGTCCAGGCTCTGAGCTTCGAACTCGCGACCGGTCGCTCTCAAGAGATCGGCAAAGCTCCGCAAAAGACGCAACGTCTCAGGATGTTCTCCACCGAATACCTTACTCTTGATCTCCCAGGCCTGTTTGTACATCGGTTCTGCTTCAGCATACTTACGCTGAACGTGATAAAGCGTAGCGAGGTTATGAATCGCGCTACCGACCTCGGCATGCTCTCGGCCATGGACCTTCTCGTAGATCTCGCAAGTCTCCACCGCCAGTTTTTCTGCTTGATTGTAATCGCGCAAGTAGTAGAACAGGCGAGCTAAACTGTTGGCGCTTGCTGCAACAGCAACATGATGGTGTCCGAGCACCCGCTTCTTTACTGCATAGGCGCGTTGATGATAGGTTACGGCGGCATCGTAGGCTTCCTGTCTGGCCTTCAGATCGCCCAGGCTGTAGAGCGTATATGAAAGCGGAGGATTCTCCTCGCCGATTTTTTCTGACACTTCAAGGGCCTGCAGCCAGTAATCTTCGGCTTCGCGAAGCATGTTGTTGGCGCCTGCTTTTTCCGCATTGTCCTTGAGCTGCTTCCACTTCTCGAATGCCTCTTCCTTCGACATCTGTCCGTGCGGCACTCCTTTCGTCGCAGGAGGAGGTGGCGGCGCAGCCTTACCTTGAAGTGGAACCGGCTTCGGCTTCTGAGATTTGCTGGTGCTGGTGCTGGTATTGTTGCTGTTGTTATTGCGCGTATTGTTATTGACGGGTGCGCGCGACGAGGCTCCGGGAGCCTCGATCACGGTGCCGTCGGCAAGCTGCAATGCTTGCAGTCCGGTCAAACTTTCGTTAGGGAGCGGTATGACCTTGTCTCCGCCGCTTGTAGGCTTGTTCTGCGTCGGCCGTGCCAGCGCGAACTGCGCTCCGGTCGTCTTGCGCCAGTCTGACGCGGTGACCAAACTGGCACCGGCCTTGAGTTCTGCCGCTTCAGCCTCGCGGTTAGTAACGAAGAGAAGATCTGCATAGTTGCCTTGCAGCTTCTTCACGTCGGGATGATCTGGTCCGAGCACCTGACTTTTGACTTCCAGAGCTTTTTTATAATAAATCTCCGCGTCCTGATACATATTCCTGGCGTGGTAAATCATGGCAAGGTTGCCCATGAAGCATGCAACGTCGGGATGCTTGGCGCCAAGCACTTTCTCATACATTT
>CAZISK010000762.1:0-4482 GCA_964541355.1 uncultured Candidatus Obscuribacterales bacterium | reverse complement strand
CAACTTGCGATCGTCGTCGCACTCGGATTCGCCTTTGTCTCCGGGGTGGTTCTACTGGTATCTCTTTCGTTATCGCTGACCACCCGGCTGTCTCGATTGATTGCGACTGCGCACCAACTGTCGGAGCGAAAGCCGCTTGGACCGCCGTTGTTGGGGAAAGATGAGTTCGCGATTTTGGATAGCATTTTGCATTTCGTCGACAATCGCTTTACTGCGTTTGAAGCTTTCAAGCGGACCGCGGCAAGCGTCGTCGGTCAACAACTTCTGCACTCATTGAATGGTATCAGCGATGCGATGAAACGGCTCCATGCAAGGAGCGGATTGTCGGACAAAGTCGCGCAAAGATTGAAAAATGTCATTGAGGACTGCGCCAGGCTTATTCGACTGGTTGAGGATCTTATCAGTGCTCAAACAATGGAAGCCGGTCGTTTCGAACTTCGGATTGATAGAGCCACAACAAAAGAGATTATTGATATCGCTGTTCTGAGTATCGCTCAGCTAGCGGCCAAGCAGAAGATTCAAATCATGCAGCCGAATACCGAGATAGATCTGAATTGCGATCGCGATCGAATTGCTCAAGTGCTCATCAACTTTTTATCAAACGCGATCAAGTTTTCTGAAAAGGGTTCGTCGATCAAGATTGAATGGGAAAAAACGGACGACTCGATTAGGTTCATTGTAACTGACTCGGGAAGAGGTATTGCAGAGAAGGATCTGGAGAAGCTCTTTCAGCGATTTGAGCAGACTCAGACGGAAGATTGGCGGGAGAAGGGGGGATCCGGGCTTGGCTTGTACATCTGCGAAGTCATTGTCACGCAGCACGGTGGGGTGATTGGAGTCGAGTCGGAAGTTGACCGTGGTAGTACGTTCTGGTTCGAGCTACCGCTTTCGTCGGCAACTCGAACCTGATATGGAGCCTGTGCTCGGTGCGGCAGGATGTCCCGGCGCGCCGGACGGGAGGTTCGCGATGCACGGATTAACGTGCGAGCGAGCACATGCTGAATCTACAGTCGGAAACGCGAACCGGATATGGTGCGACGTGCTCGATGCCGGTTCTCCCAAAGCAACAATTGAAGGAATGCTACACCACTAGCACACCTTCAATTGCCTGTCTATCATGCGCGGGGATATTAAACTTATTCTCGTTGCAGCCCTCCGAGATGGACTCCAACGTAGAAGTTTGCGTAGGTAGTCTTGCCTGATTTCAGCGTAAGGTTGCCGGCGGAATTGTTTTGTCCCTGATTAGCTGGACCGTGGGTCCAGTAGTCAATCGGCTTCACCGGTGGTCCAAGGTTAACATTTCTGTTCACCTCGACAGCAGAGTCGTTTTTGAATGATGTTCCCTCTAGTGCCTCACTGAATTTCTCTTGTAGTTTGCTAAACGTAGTCTGATCTGGATTTTTTGCCACCCCGGCTTCTTCATACATGTCGATGCCATGCTCTTCCATGAAAGCCATATATGCTTTCGCGGCACCGACTTTATTGCCTTCGAAATCCTTCAAGAGTTCGTTTAGTTCTTTTACTTGTTTATCGAGCAGTTCGTCAGCATCTTTGGGCGAAAGCAGTTTGGCCTTTTCTTTGGCCTCAAGGGCTTTTGCTTTTTTGTCAGCCAGCTCTTTGGCTTCTTCCGTTTGCTCGGGAGTTTTTGCACCGTCTCCGGCTTTGTCTTTTTGTGCGGCGATGTCACCACTTTCTTTGGGGGAATCCGGTTTGTCGTGGTGCGATGCGCTTCCGTCTGGTCCTTCTTTTCGTTCCGGTTTCGCTGCAGCGCTGTCTGGTGCACCAGATTCGGTACCATCTTTTCCTCGCGCGGTTCTATCGCCCTGATCTGATGGCTCGTCACTTGATTTTGCGGCTGCACCACCAGCAGCATCACCGCCGGTTGCACCGCTAGCTGCACCGGCCTCTAAACCCGTTCCGCTGCTGCCGGTTGTACCGCTAGCTGCACTGGCCTCTAAACCCGTTCCGCTGCTGCCGGTTGCACCGCTAGCTGCACCGGCCTCTAAACCCGTTCCGATGCTGCCGGTTGCGCCGCTAGCTGCACCGGCCTCTAAACCCGTTCCGCTGCTGCCGGTTGCACCGCTAGCTGCACCGGCCTCTAAACCTGTTCCGGCGTTGCCGGAAGTGTCGCAATCTGCCCCCGCTTCACCAGTCGCTCCTGGCTCGCCGTCCGCAGCGCCGCCAGTGTCGCCATCATCACAGATGATGTCTAGTGTTCCGAACTTGGAAATCAACGCCTGATCTTCCTGTGCTTGAGGCCTGGCACCAAGCTGTTCAACACTAGCAGTAAAGGTTGGATCCGACCACAATTTTGATTCTAAGCCCCTGCTTTCAGCGGCTCCTGAATGTAACGGTTGATCTCCCATGGCATCTCCTCCAGACAGTAACATCCCAGCGCGTTTAATGATTCAGGATTGAACATCAACCTCAATGCCGCAGCTCGGCTCCACCTGAGGAGCCTTTCCGGAATAGCGGTATGTGGGTGCCGAGCTCTTATGCCAAGAGAATAAACTCGAATTGTGACGACTTGGTATTTTCGCCCAAGGGCTTAACCGGCGAACTTGCAGGCAGGTAAACCGCTCGCATCGTCGATGTTCACTCGGAACAGGGAGCCGGCGTTGGGCTGTTCATGAGGATCAGTTCCGACCGAGGCTGATGTTATATAAAGATCGGTCAGTTGGTCTCCGCCGAAGGTGCAAGAGGTTACTTTTTCTGCTCCAGGTACGTGTATGACGGAGAGAACCACGCCTTTCTTCGGATCGATCTTGTAGACGGCACTACCTTCCCATGTCGCTACATACAAATTGTCGTCCGTGTCGATGGTCATGCCGTCCAGATAGCCCTTTTGTTCGTGCTTGTAGACGATGCGGCGATTCTTTATCTCACCGGTCGAGTTGTCGAAATCGAACGCGTCGATATGCCCAGTCCCGGTGTCTACGTAGTACATTATGGTGGCGTCGCTGTTCCAAACGATTCCGTTTGAAATTGTGATGTTGTCCAGTTTGCGCTGTACATTCAGGCTTTTATCCATCATATAGAGGCTGCCGGCGCCTTGTTTGAATTCAAAGTGCATCGATCCGCACCAAAAGCGTCCTTGTGGATCGCACTTACCGTCGTTCATCCGGATTTGCTGGTCTTCGTCGATGGTGGCAAGGACACTCATGGTGCCTTCCGCGTCAAAGGCAACGAATTTACCCGGCAGTGAGGCAACGAATCCGCCACTCTCTCTGTTAACGACCGTGCCTACATATGCCCCGGTAGGAATAGAGCTATCTTCGCCGGTTCTAGGATCATAAGTATGTATTTTGAAGCCGTCGATATCAACCCAATGAAGGACTCCTTTCTCTTGATTCCATATGGACCCCTCGCCGAGAATGGCATTGGCTTTGAGAATTGGTTTCGCGGTTAATTCTAGCGCCTTCATTAGATGCTCTACCTCGTCGATTAATGTGGCTATTTCTGGCGGACACGGCTTTTGTTCCATGGAAGCGAAAAGCCCCCGTCGATTACTAACTCGGTTCCATTTATATATTCTGATTCGTTAGACAACATGAAAAGTATTGCTCTGGCTATCTCTTCCGATCTCGCCAGTCGTCCTGCCGGTATGTTCTTTCCGCCTTCGGCAAGCTGATCCTCCGAGAAGAATTTTCGCTCGCCTTTGGTGTCTGTCCATCCTGGATGAACGACATTTACGCGAATATCGTGCTCTACCAGCTCCACCGCCGCCGTCCTAGCCATTTGAACTACAGCAGCTTTCGCCATATTGTATGCCATGGCGTTAGGATATGGTGATATCGCATGTGGTGAGCCAACGACCACGACGCTTCCGCCTTCCTGTTGCGCTACCAGCTTGTTGGTGACTGCCCTCAGTGCATTGAAGGCGCCCCACATGGTAACGTCTATAGTCTTTCGGAAGCCATCTATACTTGCGGTATGGAACGGCTCTCGATCGCTGTACACGGCGCAAGTTACGAGCATGTCGATCCTTCCGAAATCGGCAACCATGTTGTCCACCATCGCTTCAACTTGAAGACGATCGGCAACATCTACTTCATACTTTCGGACTTTTCTGCCGAGCGCTTCTATCTTCTCTGCGAGCCGTTGAGCCGAGTCCGGGTAAAGGAGATAGTTAAGGGCGACATCGGCCCCAGCTTCTGCCAGCGCCAAGGCAGTTGCTTCGCCGATACCGGACGAGGCTCCCGTTATTAGTGCTGTTTTCCCAACGAACATAGTTGTATCTCCTTTCTCGCAGAACCAATCTTTGAACTCGACTTCGAATTAATCGGTCAAACAGGCTTCCAGGTCGCTGAGGACTTCGCTCCAACCATGCCGTTTTCCATCAGCTGATTCTTGAGTTTGAATCATTTCGTGCTTCACTCTAAGCTTGGTTGAGCCGTTGAGATCAGTAATCGAGAAGGTCAAAATTGTGTCTTTGTCGTCCGCGTCGCGAAATCCCTGGACGTTCCAAATGCAACTTACCAA
>CAZISK010000761.1:0-4491 GCA_964541355.1 uncultured Candidatus Obscuribacterales bacterium | reverse complement strand
ACTTCGGTACGTATCCAGTGCAGTGACAGCCTTGCCGTTGCTGTCTCGGTACGCTATTTTGAGAGGAAAGTACTTGGTCTTTGGCATGCCATAAGTATTGGAGAGCATGTCAGCAACATGAGCCGGCTATTCGATGTCGTCTGCCACCCAGCACTCAGCGTTGGATACGGAATTGAGCGTCTTGCCCGCGCCGGTGACAGGATTCTTGTTCTGCATGACGTATTTCGTCGCTTTCAGTCCGGCGACGTTACCGGCGCCGGCCTTAACCCAGGGATTGGCCCGCATGGCAGCGGAACGTCCGTCGCGCTTAGCAAGATCGCGCTGCCATTCTGCAAATGAAGTGGTGTAATACGATTTGGTCTTCTCGTTATACATGTTGACCATCCAGCTCGGTCCCATCGTCGCGATGTTAGCGCCGAGCTTCGGCACGGTCCACTTGAGACCTTGCGGGCTGACATAGGTATAGAGATCTCCCATGGTCGTGCTGCGTTGAGTCAGCACCCAACCCTTTTCTTGTGCTTCAGCTGCCGCGCAAGTTGAGAGCAGAATCAGGAGGGC
Organism: uncultured Candidatus Obscuribacterales bacterium; assembly: GCA_964541355.1. Lineage (GTDB taxonomy): Bacteria > Cyanobacteriota > Vampirovibrionia > Obscuribacterales > Obscuribacteraceae > JADYXR01. The sequence goes on along the minus strand of CAZISK010000761.1, from coordinate 3,933 downwards.
AGGCATTAAGGCATAGGTTTTTCGAAAAATCGCCATTCGTTACGCTCCACTTGAGATCTCACTGTACCCAATGTCTGTTATAGAGAAACAGGGTTCGCGCCAGTTTCGAATTCCTCGCAGTCGAGATGAAATGATAGCAGTCGCCACCAAATCAGGTGCGATTTTGATAAAAACCTAGAGACGAGTTCGCGGATCGATCGCATCGCGTAGTCCGTCTCCAAGGAAGTTGAAAGACAGAACGGTTGCAAATATCAGCGAACTCGGGAAAAAAATCAGATGCGGATGCGTGCGTAATGCACGCCAGCCATCGCTCGCCAACGTCCCCCAGCTGCATGCAGGCGGAGACAGACCGAGTCCGATGAAACTCAATGTCGACTCAGCAAGAATAGCCGCCGGAACAGTAAAGGTCATCGCTACGATTACCGGTCCCAAGGAGTTGGGCAGCATATGCTTCCACGCGATCAGGACATGATTTTGCCCCTGCGCTCGAGCAGCTTCGACAAACTCCTCATTCTTCAGTTGGATGAACTGAGCCCTGACCAGTCTGGCTGTGCCTCGCCAGCTCGTCAGTGCCAGAGCCAGGAGGATCCCGAAAGTGCCCCTGCCGATCAAAACACCGACGAGAATCATCACCAGCAGATCGGGGAGGGAATATGCAATGTCGACTATGCGCATCATCACGCTGTCGACCTTGCCTCCGACATAACCGGATATCGCACCATATATAGTACCGATCAAAAATCCAACCAGAGCGGTAACTATGCCGATGGTAATGGAAAGCCGAGAGCCGAAAATCACCCTAGCGAGCACGTCTCTGCCTAACTCGTCCGTGCCCATCGGATGATCCAGCGAAGGGGAAGCGAGAACCATCTCGCTGGTCTGATCGAAGGCATAGCGCGTAAACGGGAAATCAAAATAGGAAAGCACTGCGATCAGACAGATGATGGCAATCACCCACAGGGCGACCAGGGCGGTGGGAATGCGCCGTATCCTTCCGAAAACGGATCGTCTCGCCTGCATCACGTCAGTCCACCTCCATGCGCGGATCCAGGAGCTTGTAACCGATGTCGACCAGCGTATTGGTAAAGAGAAGGAGAGCGGCAAATACAAGTGTCGTCGCCATAATGAGATCGTAGTCGCGATTGCCGACGGCGGTAATGAAGAAGCGCCCCATTCCCGGAATTGCATAGATGTACTCGACCACGAACGAACCTGTAACCAGCGTAGCGGTGATTGGGCCAAGGACAGTTATGACCGGCACCAGGGCGTTCCTTACCACATGTTTGACGACGGTAGCAAAATGCGATAGTCCTTTGCTCCTAGCCGTACGAACCCAGTCCTTCTCCAGGATTTCAAGCACGCTTGCTCGGGTCAATCTGGATAGATACGCCGCCGGACCGAACGCGAGCGTCACCGCCGGCAGTATCATATGCTGCGGCGACTCCCACAAGGCGACCGGCAACAATTTCAGCACGATGCCGAAGAAAAAGATGAGCGCCGCCCCTATCACGAACGAGGGAAGAGAGATTCCGGCAGTCGATAGGAACATTGCTAAATAGTCGATGGCGGTCCCCCGGTTGACTGCTGCAATCGTACCAAGCGGAACCCCGACCATAATCGCTATTATCAAACCGCTGAGACCGAGTTGAAGCGAAACCGGAAATGCATCGGCGATGATATCATTTACGGTGCGGTTGACATACTTGTACGATACGCCCAGATCGCCACGGACAAGCCGCCCGAGATAGAGAAAGTACTGCTCGTGCACGGGCTTATCCAGATTGTACTTCGCTTCCAGATTCTTGACGATCTCTGCTGGAAGATTTTTCTCAGCGTCGAACGGTCCACCTGGCACGAGCCGGACAAGGACGAACGTCAAAGACGCTATGATCAACAGGACCGGCACTGCATATAGTATCCGTCTCAACAAAAAAGAAAACACTAGTGTGGCGCCTCCTCACCGACGCTTGCGGTTTTCAAAAATTGAATATCGAGTGCATTAAATGCGATACCATGGGTCCATGGTTTCACCATCAGATTCTGGGTAGAAACATAGGTCGGCACGATCGCCGCTTCTTCTCCACAAAGTATTCGATCGGCTTGCCGATACATTCGCGCCCGGGCATCCGGATTGAGCTCACCTTCTGCATCGGTTATCAGCTTATCGTACGCGGCGTTCGACCAACGTGTGTGATTGTTGCCATTACCAGTGGTGAATAGATTCATGAATGTCTCGGCGTCGGGAAAGTCACCGATCCAGTTGGCGCGAAAAATAGGCGGCGGATCCTTTCTCCTGGTCGCGAGATAGACTTTCCATTCCTGATTGGCCAGCTCCACGGAGATTCCTAGATTGGCCTTTAGTTGTGCTTGCACCGACTCGACTACCAGTCTGGTGTCTTCGCGATTGGCATATAGCAATGACACGCCGGGAAAGTTCTTGCCTTTCGGAAAACCAGCCGAAGCCAGCTCTTGACGCGCTCGCTCCGGATCATATGGCAGCGCCGCATCGGAAGATGAGCCCGGTAACTCTTCCGGGATCCAGCTTGTCGAGGGTCTTTCACCCCGTCTTAACAGTTTTGGGAAGACAGATTTGTCGATTGACATTGCCACCGCCCTTCTTACCCGTTTGTCATCGAACGGTTTTTTCAAGACGTTGAAACCTATATAGGTACCTTGCAAAAGCGGGATCCTCTTATAGTAAGGAGATTCCCTGTATCGATCGACATCATGAGTTGAAAAACTGCGATTGTCTACGTAATCAAGTTCGTCGTTCTCAAACAGAGCAAACGCCGTCGACTGCTCAGCCACCATGAACATCTTTATCTTGTCGAGCGCGGGGCGCCCTTCGAAGAAATGCTCGTTGGCGCTGAGTTCGATTTTGTAATCATGCTGCCATTTCGTAAGCTTGAACGGACCGTTGGTGACGATATTGGCCGGATCGGTCCACCTATCTCCAAAGCGCTCAAGGACGTCTTTTCGAACAGGATAGGCGGCCCAATGAGCGGTCAGGTAGATAAAGTAGGCGGCCGGTTTTTTTAGACGCACTTCGAATGTCTGGTCATCAAGAGCACGCGCGCCCAACTGAGTAATGTCCTGTATCTTCCGTTCGTTGATCTCTCTGGCGTTAACAACATCATTAAGGAAGTCGGCATATCCCGCGCCGGTTTTCGGATCCTCCAGTCGCCTCCAGGCATATTCGAAATCGTATGCGGTGACACGCCTACCATCAGTCCAGAACACATCGTCACGCAGATGGAAGAGATATCGTTTGCCCCCGTCGAGCACTTCCCAGCTGCGGGCGCAAGCGGGAGCACAGGTAAGATCCTGGCGATACTGCGTCAGCCCGACCATGATGTTGACGATTACATCTCCCGATGTCGCGTCGGTGGTGGTATGCCAGTCAAGCGCCGGCGGTTCACTACCAAGATTCATCCTGAGGACACGGGGCTCATAGCGAGACTTACCACCACAGCTGTTGAGAAGGAGTGCCAGAGCTACAATCGCAAATCCAAACAAATATGAAGACGACTTAAGACCTCTCCTTCTTCCTGTTTCACTTGTTTGCTTGTTACGAATAGTTGTGCTCAGTTTCACACTGTAGTAATGGGGGAGAATCCTTTGTAATCCTTTGTCCTCAGCGGCAGATCGCTCAGCGATACATAATCATAATCGTTTCAAAACTACGCAAATCATATACAAAAGAGTTAAGACATTTTATAGATCGTGAGCGTTCAAAACCGCCTCAGCCAGGTAAAGACCTCGATTGAGCGTTGTTGACGCCAATATCGAGGTTAGATATACTGAACATCTGCCACCTCCGGGGGCAGTTTTTTTTGTCTTCTTTTCCTAAAAGAAGACCGATTAAGGCGCTGAGGAAAATATCATGGCCAAAAAGGACGACAGAATCATCATCACGCTTGCTTGCGGCGAGTG
>CAZISK010000760.1:0-4494 GCA_964541355.1 uncultured Candidatus Obscuribacterales bacterium | reverse complement strand
AAGCCCCTGATCAAAGCGAAGAAGTCTAAATCCGATGACGACGATGACGACGATGATGATAAAAAGAAGAGCGAGGGCAATTGGCTGGAGGAAGACATCCACTTCTGTGGACTGACCGTATCCCGAAAGACCGCCGGCGTTCTATGCGCACTCGGAATTTTCATCGTTGTTCAGCTACCGGGATGGTTCATGAGCTTCATGAAACTTGCCACCAATGCCGGTGGCAGTTCGACGCAGGTTGCAAATGTGCCTTCTGGCGGAGCCCCAGGACCGTTTGGTCTACCTGGCGGCTCGGCACCGACGCAGCCGCAAGGCATGCAGCCGGGCATGCAACCGGGGATGCAGCCGGGCATGCAACCGGGGATGCAACCGGGGATGCAACCGGGAATGCAACCAGGAATGCAGCCTGGACAACCGGGTCAACAACCAGCGACATTTACGCACGGCGTTCCTGTCATTGCCGGCAAGTGGATGATCGAAACGAAGTGGAAAGGTCAGATTCTTCCAAGCGTTCTGATTTTGAATCAGGCAGGTGTCGGTTTCTCAGGGCAAGGACAGGATGGTTTTGGTAACTATGAAGTCCTGCAGGGAACTCTAACAGCTCCTGATGGCATTGCCTTCTACAAGAAGTATGACCAGGATGCGCGCCATCGCAACGGCGCCCACAATGAGTTCATCTTGTATCAGGGTAAATGGATGCCTGAAGGCAAAGACCTCACCATGGTTGGTGCATACCGCACTCAAGAAAAGGTCGGCTCGTCCTTCAGTACGCTCAAGCCTCAAAAGATCGTGACCCTCACCGGTCCATGGCGAGCCAGGTTGCCGGGAGGCGGCGTTGTAGCACCCCAGCAGCAACAAGTAGCTATCGCTCCTCCCCAGTTTGCTATTCCATTACCTGGAATTGGTTTACCCAAGCCCAGCATCGATAGTCATCCGCAGCCTAAGAACGGCCCCGAGTCGGTACGCACTTTCTTCCTCATGATCGCCGTAGGGCTGATAGCGGTTGGTGTCTTTATCTTCCTGTTCTTCCTGATGCTCTTCGGACCTTCTGGAAAGATGAATATCTGGGAAAAGCAAAAGTACATCCCGTCCCAGTTCCGCCCAGAGCACATGAAGATGGTGCGCGAGCTCGGTCGTCCATTGAAGGTTGGAGGAGTGCCGTTAGGCCAGCGCGAGGAGTGGCACTGGTGGACGTTCTGGGTACCGAAATTTCTCTCAATGCCTCTCGAGATGCGAAAACAGAATCCCCACTTCTTGGTTATTGGCGGTGGAGACAAAGGCAAGACGCGATTAATGGCATCCATGATTACACACGACATAAAATCGGAAGATCGAGCTGTCGTCGTGATCGATTCGGATGGTCAGCTCTGCGATCTGATCACCGAGTGGATTGCCTCGCAACCTGATGGTTTGAGGTATGCCAAGCGCGTTACTGTAGTTGATCCAACATACAAAGCTGGATCGCTTGCCTACAACCCGCTAGAGATGCCTGAGGACGGCGACCTGCAGGCTGCCGCTTCGGCTATCGTCCACGGATTCAAGGCAATATATACTGAGCCTCCAGGCGCTCAGAGTCAGTGGAATGCGCAGACAGCCAATATCTTGCGTAACGCAGCCTTGCTGTTGATGGCCAATGGAAGAACATTGACTGATCTTCCCAACCTCCTTCAGGACAACGATTTCCGTGACATCATGTTGGAAGCGGTCGAACGCAAGAAGTCCGAGAAGACCGAATACCTGTCTATTTTGGAAACGTGGAACCAGTACAAAAAGCTGGCTAGAACGGACCAGTGGATCACCTGGGTAGAGCCAATCCTCAACCGAGTTGGACCGATGCTTTCCGATGGACGTATCCGCCCGATCCTCACTAAGCCGGTGAGCGACCTCAAGTTGAGGGAGATCATCATGAAGAAGCAGATCCTTATAGTTAAGGTACCGCAAGGTGAGTTAGATCAGAATGCCAACCTGTTGGGAAGCCTTTTGGTCACCGGTCTGCAGCAGGCTGCCATGTCTCTAGGTAAGTCCAATCCGAATGCAGAGCGACCGGTTTCACTCTACCTCGATGAAATGGATAGCTTCATCGAGAAGGAGACGATCGAGAATATCAGCTCTGAAACAAAGCGATATCAGATTGCTTTCATCGGATGCATAAAGACTCTCCAGCACCTGCCGGAAGATTATCGTAACCAGCTTGTTATCAACATGGGTTCCATGGCAATCTTCGCGCTAGCCAAGAAGGACGGCGACATGCTCGGTCCGCAAATGTTCCGTGTGGATGGTCGAAAGATCAAACACCAGACAATCCAAAACTTCTTCAACAAAGTCAATACCTCTCCACAGTTCGAGCTAATTATGGACGAGGAAAAGCTGAACATCGACCGCATCGTGGGGCAGGAAGTTCAAACCTATTTCTTGTATCGTGTTGGTACTGTCGCTGGTGTCTTTAAGTTGAAAGCATTTGACTTCAAAGATTGTCCGGAAAGAAAGATCAACAAGAAATTGGTAGAAAAGATGCATGCAATTACTGATAGCTTTTCAGATGAGAAAAAGAAGGGAAAGAATAAAGACAGAGATGGCGACAATGAGTGACGTTAAGTCGAGGTGACTTCCAAAGTGGGGCTGTTTATCTGCGCACAGTGTGGTGTCATCCTAAGACAACGCGTCCGAGCCTGCCGTGACTGTGGTAATCCAATCTCCCGTCATTCGCCGACTCTGATGCCGGTTTTGCTTGCTGGACGTACGACAACCAATTCACCTCAGGCGCTCAAGCCGGAGCATGATACTCTGCTTGTCGAGCGGGTCGTCACCAGATGCAAATTCAATGAGGCGATGCAGGTCAAACCGCGGCGCTTTCATGGAAGCACAGCTTTCTTGACGCAAAATGATCCGGAGGAAGGTGACGGCGATTCATCGCATTCGTCGGAGTCATCGAATGGCGGAGACAAAAGCGGCATCGAGACGAAAGCAGAGATACCGAGCTCAAACATGAAAGCCGAGATGTTAAGTGTCGGGACAGAGCTGAGCGCTCCGAGTGCTCAGACGAACGCTGACGCGTCGAATGCTGCCCCAGGAGCAAGCATTGAGACAAAAGCCCAGATGCTGCTTGTAGGCACCGAATCGAACGCGTCGAGCGCAAGTACCATATCGACAAGTGTGCCGGTGCCGAGTGAACCAACTCGACAATCTGACGGCTCGAGAATTGGCGCATCAATTTTTGGAGATGATGTTGAAGAAAAGGCTCAATCAACACAGCAACAGAATCCTGACCCTGTCCCAGTCTTGGGACGGCTGAGCGATCCGGCCAATGAGGATTTCTTTGCTGATACTATCATCGCCCAACCCCAAACTTCAGTTGATAGTCAACCGGTGGCAACTTCCCAACCATCGCCTGCAATCAGCGAACAGAAGTCGGAAAGTGCCGAATCGGAGGACTCAACCTCAATGGATAACACAAAATTGCTTCGCAATGCACCCTTGCCATCATTCATGGTGGCTGATTGGTTGCTTTTGGTGGTGCAGGAGACTGATGGCAAGACGCTTAGTGTGAGTCATACGATTGAAGGTACGGAATTGCCGCTCGTATTTGGGCTCTTGCAAGGTTCGACCGATCCTAGCCTTTGTTATGTTCAGTCTCAACCGGACCATGCTGTATCGTTGTCCGGGTCGGCAGCTTTTCTTGATGCCGATGCCAAACTCCAGGTTAGTGCTGCGCCGGATCAATCCGTCAACATCGACAGCCGTCTCGCTTTCGAAGATGGGCTCGGACGCGTGGCTGCGCTCAGACTGCAGGGCGCGCTCAGCAAGAGTGGTGTTATTGGTTTCGAAGACTCTGAGAGTCGTGAAGAGTTTCGCCGAAAGTTTACCCGCAAGCCGAATTTGCAAGAGAAGGAGGATAAGGCTGTCGAGAAGGCCGCTGAGACCACTGTAGAAGAGAAGCCGCCTGAGACCAAGCCACCCAAAGATTCAAAGAGTCAAAAGGGTCGCAAGGGAGCGGACAAAGGCGAAACCATTACTTCCGCGCCGGTCAATTCGGCGAAGAAAAATAATCCACTTGCCATGATTGCAGCCGCCATAGGTATTATCGGAGTAGTCGCACTGCTTGGGTTTATTCTGATAAGTAAATTCGCTCCCGTGACCGACTCTGCTCAGTCTCCCGACGACATTCCATTGCGCTGGCATATGAGACTAATGATTTCAGAACCTTATCAGGCGATCTTTCAGGAGTTTGATGTCAATGTGACGAGTGACTCAGGCTCCAACGTCTCTGGTTCTGGGACCGACCAGTTGGGCGCATACACGATGTCTGGTCAGATTGTCGATGGGGCGAAGCTTTCGCTTCAGAAGCAATATGACCAGGGATACGAATGGCCGATTATGTTCAGTGGGCGAATGGAGAAAGGCCAAAATGGCAGCTTCGCTACCGGAACCTTCGTGTGGCGCCGCACCTCCGACAGGATCGAAGGAACCTGGGAAGCTGTGAAACTGCAGTCAGGA
>CAZISK010000759.1:0-4497 GCA_964541355.1 uncultured Candidatus Obscuribacterales bacterium | reverse complement strand
CACCTTAATGCACTGGCGGACCGAATCGCCAAGTTCGGCAAACATCTGCGTGAAGGCGTGGCTAAAAGTTCGGAGTGGAACGATCAGGACACTAACGACCTCTACATTGAAATCTCGAGAGAGATCGATAAGAAGCTATGGTTCATCGAGTCTCATTTGCAACGACACAAATAAGACTCCTTGCCAATCTCGAGAGACCAACTGAACTCTCTATTTTAGAAAAAAATTGCCGCTCGTCAGCGGCAATTTTTCTTTGATTCCTTTCTAACCGAACGAAACTTATCTTAAGCGAGTGGCATAGCCCTCATTATCATGACGAGCGGCATAGCTCTCATCATCATGACGATCCCATCCCCTGTATATTTGTCGCAACCGACCTTCGATATTTTCAGATTACCTTTCATTTGTGACGAAATCCGGTCAAGCAGTGAGCCTACAACTGATCCTCAGACCGCGATCAGAGAGCCGTCGGCACAATTTCGAGAGCTTCCATAGGTCCGCCAATTAGAGAACCATCGCGTTGGCGTCACGGACCAGGAGAACTCAAAAGGTCGGCACTACCAGCGGTGTGCCCACGTCGCCTCAGCAAGACAGGCTCAGGCGACGCATCCGACACATTGCATATCCACATATGGCTCTGGTAGACTTTTCACACCTGAATTTTCGAGGGTAAAGCAAATGAGCCAGAAAAAGCGAATCGAAACTCTGTTGTCTTCAAAGTTAACAAGAGTAATCACAAATCGATTGATGAAGACTCTCTCTGTACTCCAGCTTCAACCCACCGGTGAACCTTTCTCGATTCACTCGACACCAACCACAGTGGCTTTCAAATAGTGCCGGAAGAGCGCCCGGGTAACGACGAAATATGCCCCGAATGCGGAAAGCCGAGGCGATCGCGCGCCGGGTTATCCGTTACTCAGTGGATTTTCAATACCCAGCTTTGCTCTTGCGAGCGAGACGCCCGCCGGCAATCAGCAATGAAGCTTTGCCCGGCTTGCGGAAAACCAATAAGGTCAGGTTCCGGTTCTATTACCCAATGGATCTTTCACCAGAGCGCTTGCTCTTGTGAAGGCGCCGATCAATCGGCTCTCAGGTATCGGCGTGATAACGATTCGTCACGACGAAATGCTCAGAGCAACAACGCGGATTTGTCGAGAAGACGTAATGTTTCAAGTCGGCGGACCGCAGATAAGAAATCCAATGATGGAATGACTCGTAATGAGTCAACGGACGCCGAGATCGATCAGGAGCTCCACCTCGATGCTCAACGATTTCCGACCGATCGCTACCAACCATTAGCGGAACTTGGTCGAGGAGCCTCTGGAATTGTTTATCTATGCCGGGATAAACTGCTGAGCAAAAAGGTTGCAATCAAGTCTTTGCACCATGTGACTCCTGAAGCAGTTATCTCCTTCCAGGAGGAGGCAAGAAGAACCAGTAAGCTCAGGCATCCGAATATAATCGCAATCCTTGATTTCGGAGTATCTGCTGCCGGTTATCCATACCTGGTAATGGAGTATTTTTCAAGCACGACACTTCTCCAGCGATACCGTCAGGATGAGGAATTGACTGTCCAACAGTGCATTCAAATAGGCTGCGCTTTGAGTAAGGCACTTGCATATGCTCACCAACACCAAATCCTCCACCGCGACATAAAACCGAGCAACGTCTTGTTGGAAGATAGTGCCGACTTCGAAGAAAACAACATTCGCCTGATTGACTTCGGAATCGCCAAAATCAGTGAGGCGGATTCAATTGAGAATCAGAGCAGCACCATCGCCGGCACCGCTCTCTACATGGCTCCAGATACGATCAGACATAAAAGCTACGACGTGAGATCGGATATCTATTCGCTTGGCTGTGTTCTGTTCGAAGCGCTGGAGAAGCGTCCGCCATTTCCGGGCATCGAGTCGCTCGAGATCATGAAACGCCATGTTGAAGAGCCTGTTCCACAGACTGTGCGACCAGCTCCTATTGAATTGAAGGAGTTGGTGAAAAGCATGTTGGAAAAAGAAAAGGAGAACAGGCCTCAAACGATGCTTGAGGTGAATGAAATTCTAGAATCACTACTTCAGGAAGACTTGAAGAGTACCGGATCTGAACCAGATAGTGTCGCCGCCAGAGACGCAGAGCAATCCATTCAATCAAAATCCGTCAACAGCAGCGCCTGGATGCTGGCACTAGTTATAGTGACAGGTGTCTTTATCAGCCTGCTGTGGAATCCAATCCAGCACAGGAGCGTATGGCAATCGCCGACTCTCAGTCCAGATCAATCTCCTCGCGAAACCAACGTTCGTTCGTTTAACACTGTTACCGAAGCTGCCATCGAAGAATTCAAGAAGCGCAAAGCGACAGCGCTGGACATAAAATCAATCTTTCCTCTTAATGCCAACAAGTTGTTTCTGTTCAACGATGACCTGAAAGCATTCAGAGGATACACACTTCTCAAATCCGTAGTTCTCCTTAATTTCGATATAGATGACAGCGGCATGGAATATCTTACCGACTCGCCCATTGAAAGATTGATTTTGAGAAACTCTAAGGTTCGCACACTCTCATGGGCACCTAAACTAAGTCATCTTCAGTTCCTCGATGTCTCCCACACCGAGGTCGATGATGATTCGCTCGAAAATCTGCCTCCGTCATTGCTAGACTTGAACGTAGCCAGCACACGCGCACAAACCAATGTATGGTTCAGCAGAGTCAAGTATCTGAAAAGGCTTGACATTAGCCGTACCAAAGTGAGCGAACAAGGTCTGGGTGGCATCGCCAATCTGAAAATGCTACGACACTTGCTCCTGCTAGACTCGGCTACAGATATGACAGAACTTCGCAAGCTCACGCAGACTTCATCAGTGACAAGGGTCGACGTAGCAGGTTGCGCAAATCTGAACAAGGCAGAAGTTCGAAAGTTTGCAATCGAAGAAATGCCCTATTGTGATTTTTCGCCGCACTATTCTTCTCAACTTCTTGAGTCGTTCAAAGTTGCATCAAATGAAATCGATCCGCCACGCACACTGCAGACTTACGGCAAGCTCAAAGCGATACTACAACAATTCGATAAGCTAAATTGTCGGACAATCTTGAAAGCCGAGTGCGTACTAAAGATTGCCCGCTGCTGTTATATTCTTAAACGCTGGGAGGAGGCCACCCGATGGCTCAGTAGAGGAAGGCAACTCTCCGAGGAATATGGTAACTACGAACTAATCGCGAGATGCAAAAGTCTTGAGGCTAGTATCTTGGAGGCCACCGATCCAACTCAGAACGCGAGAATCGAACAACTTACAAGAGAATCATTGGCCATCAACGAACAGATATTGCCTGCTGATTCCAAGGTACTCAACGAACTCCGAACTTATGTTCGTAAGAAATACGGCAAACAGCCGATACAATTAATCACGCCGGCACCTGGTGATACTAGGCTCTAAAAGTCGACAAATGTATTTTGAAACAAATTATCATGGTACGTAGCAACAGGATTCCATCGCAGTGCTTCATGCAGCAATCGACTTACTTTATTCTGAAGATCAGCATCTTGTTTGATCGATCCGACATCAATGATGTTTTGTGGTTCACACGCGGCCATGTAGACAGGCTCAACTCTTCGTAGATGATTTTCGATGAGTGGCATGGCCTCTTCGAACGAAAGCTCGTCCCAGTCGCCTGTGTGTTCGTTGAAAACCGTTCCGAGCCCCTCATCCCAACACCCGAATCCAGGACACAGATCCAGCTGATTGTATTTTTGACGAATCCTCCGCTTTCTTAGTCCCTTGAACAACTGCTCCGCCGACAATCGAAAGTAAAAGCAAATGGGGCGCACCAACTGCAAATAGTCAGTCCACTCCGGCTCTCTAAATGGCACATTCGGACCGGCAGCAATCAGACAAGGGTTATCTTTGCTCCGAAGTTTGCGAAGTAAAGTCCGCTCGCCTATTTCAAGAAACAAACGGCAAGCCGAAGCATCATTGCCTCTCACGAACTTCAGGTACATAGCATAAAGATGTCCATCAAACTCAGGATCCGAAGCTACGACGGCATCCGTATCAATCACCTCGAATTTATCACCGTAAGCTTTTATCAGCCTTCGAGCCGCTGAGCTCTTTCCTGAGGTAGAGCACCCAAGTATGACTACTGTTGCCATCGGAGTTTCATTTACCTAATTTTTCAAAACACACTTTCCAGTCTTCTCCTAGCGCTTCGAGTTTGGAGAAGTAACGCGATTGACATACACGGGCGTCGCCGTGATTAACGGTGCTGGCTCATCTCCATTTGAGGTCTTTGCGGATTTGCTTCGCTGCAAGAGATTATTTTCGGGAGGCACCGCTTGAGGTGCCTCCTTGTTAGACTTTTCAGGAGGCTCTACTAGTGGTGCATCTTTGCCGGAAGGTTTCTCTCGCGGTTCGGGCGCTTGAATCATCGAATTGAACATTTGTTTTAAGGGTATTCGAGCCTGTGAATTATGCGCCTTGCCAAGATGATCTCTCGAATCGGACCAGG
>CAZISK010000758.1:0-4497 GCA_964541355.1 uncultured Candidatus Obscuribacterales bacterium | reverse complement strand
GGATTTTTGGGAGCCTTCACTCCATGAATCAATCATAAATGATCCCAATCTATCGAAAGAAACGAAAGAGGTCGCCGAAGTACTCTTGAAGGGATTCGACAAGCTCACTGACGATGACCATAGAAAGTTAGCGGAAATCGCACTCGAGTCTCGTGATAGCAGTCTTTTCCAGGAAGCAATGAGATTCTCACCGAAAGAAGTCAGAGACTATTACGGCGTCGGTGATGGAAAAGCCAAAGTACAGGAAGCCTTTGGCGCAAAATGGTACGAGACCGCCGCGGCTGTAGCGCTCTCCAGCGTGCCGATTGTAGGCACCGCAATTAATTCAGAAATCAGACAGCGAGAGCAACATGCAAAAGACTATGCAGAACACGGAAAGCTCAAGCTATCAACGCAGGTGTACGAGAACTCCAGTCTATTGGGTGATAACGAGGCGGCGATTGAAAATCTTCTCGCTAACCTGAGTGATAAGGAACGGCAGGAATACCGGATCGGACGGTGGCTGGCTGAAGGATCTAACGTCTCGTTGCCTGCTGAAGATGAAGCTGCTTTTGAAAAATATTCGAAAAGCGAAACAAAGCAAGCCCAATCCTTTTATGCAGAAACCTCTAAGGCTCTCAAGCATGTAGCGGGGCTGTGGTTCAATGATAGCGCTATGGAATCTGAGTTTATGAAGTGGGAGGCAAGCATCACCACTCCCGGTGGCGGACTGATTGCACAGATCGCTTCTCACAATCAAGTAATCGATTCAGAATTGGACGATGTTCTGTTGGATATAGAGAACATGAGCGAGAGTGAATGGTCGCGGTTACAAACAGAACAGGGTTATAAGGAAAGAGTCGAATCCGTTTTAGGAACATTTCTAAACGATGGGGAGTTTTCGAGGGCAAGTGCGCTCCTTGATTCGAAGCAGTACTCCGACACGTATGGCGAGAGCAAACAGGAACGGCGTGGCATTCTTGAAATGGTTGCCGACAATGTTGGAATCACCGTTGATGAAACAGAGATCTATGACGCTTTGCAGAACATTAGTCCAGAAGAGGTGGCTGAGCTGCAACAGAATGGTGGTGATAACAAGTTGGCAAATTCGCTGAGACATATGTTCGCGATTAATCTTGATTCGAGTGAAGCACATGCAGCGTTCGTTATGTTAAACAGAATTATCGAGACTGGAGACACAAAAAGAACAATCGTAGATACACTGAACATCCATGCCGCCGAATTCGACAGTGATGAGCGGCTAACTGTGCAGGATATCGAAAAGGCGTTCCGTGACAATCCTGAGTTACGAGCAAAGGTTCTGGATTTCGATTCGAAATTTTCAAAAGAGTTTGTTGAGGCGGCTAAAGCGGCGGTTGGATCTATAGACTATGAGACCTATGTCAAACCGCTAATAGAAACTGGCAACCTTAGCTTTGATGTTCGTATGAGCCTCAACAACTGCGTCTTTAATGATGACGAAAAAAGTTCCTTTGAAGATGCTGCCAGTTATGGAAAATCTCTTGATGGTCTGAGCATGGCACAACGGCTGGAGCTGGCCAGCACCAGAAAATTCCAAGACACCAACTTCCCCCACTTGAACGGCGAGGAAAGAGAGATCGCAATCAATGCGTTTGCACAAGCAGAGTTGCGAGCGGAAGACAAAATTCGTGCAGCAGTGCTCGGTGCTGGAACTGAAGAAGATGCAATTAAGTCTGTGTTGAATGAAGTTCGTAGAACGGATAAGTACAATGGGCTCTCGCAAAGCGATATCGACTCGCGGATCAAGGCTGACCTTGACAGAATGAAAGTCGAGTACGCTCGCAAGTATGATGAAGACTTGCCGACTCGATTGGTTGACGAACTCAATCAGCGCGATTTCCAGCAAGTCCAGGTAGACCTCAGCGTGCGATCCGGCGAAGGCGATTTTCTTCTAGCTCAGAGGCGAGCGAGCGAAACTCGAGACGGGTTCGGTAGTTGGCTCAACGATACAATCTGGGACGGAACGGGCTTCCAGGTGGACGAGGATACGAGGGATCTGGTTGAAGCGATGCAACTGCAACCAAGTCAGGTCTCTCAGTTCGCACAAGAACTTCATACCGCAGCTGGCTTACATGCGACCTCCAAAGAGGCTATGGCTAATGCTATTGTCGACGCAACATTGGCAGCTGCTGCCGTAGGAGGTGCAGCTTTTACCGGTGGAGTCAGCTTGTCTCTTCTGTCCGCTACTGCGCTCGCCGGCGCCGTGTTTAAGGTAGGAACTAAATCTCTCATAATGGGTGCCGACTATGACTTCGCCTCTATGGGAATCTCCGATGCCGCAGGCGGTGCCTTCGATGGCGCCACTGTTTTTCTGGGGACTAATCTTCTGAAAGTCGGCGGAGGGGCTGGTGTTAAAGCCGCCAAAAATGCGCTGGCTATGGGCGGAGATGATCTTTTGCGAGAGGGTTCTGAAGCCGTTCTCAAAGCATTCGAGCGCGACGTCGAGAAGCTTGTCGTCAATTCGCTGAAGCAACGAGCTAAAGGAATTACAAGCCAAGCAATAGGTGAGATTGCTGCCAGGTATGCACGTCCTGAGCAAGCGGAGGCCCTCGCTGCCATCTTGACTGACAACATCGGCAACAGTGTAAAGGAAGTTGGTGAGCAGTGGCTCAAAACCACAGCTATGAGGGCGGCTAACAACGCCGTCGATGGTGCCATCGGAGGTGGTGGCGCAGGCGCGCTCGCTGCTTCTGGAAGAGCCGACAACTTAGAACAGGTTGCCGAACGAGCGCTACTCTCTGCTAGCATCGGAAGCGTTAGCGCAGGCACGGCTTCCATAGGATTATCGGCTGCTAGCAGAGCGCTTGGAAAACCGGGAGGAGGAATGGCGAAGGGATTATCCGAGTCCCTTGAAAGTTCCGCCCCAAGCCACGGACCTGACAGTGGTTCCATCGAGATAATCGGTTTAGGTAGCAAAGATCCATTGGGTGCTGTGTCGTCAAAGAGAGTTGCAGGCATGCCGGAGAGTTTCGCGCCAGACTATGAGCCCAACAGTGGTCCTATTGAAATAATCGGTTTGAGCAACAAATACACATCGGGTGGTGCTTCGTCAAAGAGAGTTGCAGGCTTGCCGGAGAGTCTCCCTCCAGACTATGAGCCCAACAGTGGTCCCATTGAAATAGTCGGTTTGAGCAACAAATATAGATCGGGTGGTGCTTCGTCAAAGAGAGTTGCAGGCTTGCCGGAGAGTCTCCCTCCAGACTATGAGCCCAACAGTGGTCCTATTGAAATAATCGGTTTGAGCAACAAAGATCCATTGAGTGCTTCGTCGGTAAGCAAAACTCCCGACGTGCTGGGAAGTTCCGTTCCACCCCATAAACCCAACAGTGGTCCAATCGAAATGGTTGGACCAGGCAACAAAGATGCATTACAGGTCGGGACTGGAAAAACCTCGCCAGATACTATGGGCAGCTCCTCGAGAAGGCACAAATTTGCAAACGAATCGGCTGAAGAATTGGCTGCAAGAGCAATGGAAGGCCTTAAGAATCGTTTGCGACCCAGGACTCCGGAGCTAAGCACCGATGACTTGGTGTTCCGCTGTGGAGATCAGACATTCGCGTTAGAACGAGGACAAAGCATAGTTATAGGTCGAGGGTCAAAAGAGATGCCCCTGCTCGACCTGAACATGTCTCGTAAGCATCTCGTTCTGAGCCGCGGTGACGATGGTCTTTACACCGTCGAAGATATCTCTCGCAACGGAACCTATGTCAATGGCTGGGAGTTGAAACCGAATACAAAACAAAGAATCGGTGAGCTCGATCGCATTAATCTTGGTGATTCTAAAGGTCCCAAAATAGAGGTGGTTAACCGAAAGATTCCAGACCAGGACGGCTTTGACGGTCAGCCAATCTTTGTTTCTGAACAGCTCTCAGGAGTACGCCACTACCATTATGGGGCACACACTCAGAAGCTGAAGTTCTCGGCGCGAGACGGAGGCTACTTCGATGGACTCACATCGAAGGGGCCAGAATCACCTGTGACCATTCGCGTGAATGTCTTTGGCACTGAAGATTTGAAGCTCTTACAATCCGCTCTTATTCCGGAGCTTGGTCGCAATCGTTCCATCACTAGATATATCGAAGGCTGGAACACCATGGATCCACGTTATGGTCTGGGGAAGAGCGGGGCTGGTCCTCATCCAAACGGATACGAAAACGGTGCAGTTGGATTCACTATCTTCTTGAAAGAGCAATACGAAAGCGATGCTCCAAGGATCGCCGAGAGAATTGACTCGATCATCAATCGTAAAGGGCTTTCTATTTCTCGCCCTTTGCCCACTGGCAATCCTGATAAAATTGTCGGCACATCCAGCCGGGTCGGTATTTACGAAAATCCCTACATAGCTAGAGACATAGCTGCAGCTAGGGAATCAAGGTTGAGTACCAACATCGATGCAGACGCTCCAGTCGATGCGAAATCACCCCCTCCCGATTCGAGTATAGATACCATATACGATGTGCCTGTGAGTAAGGCGAG
>CAZISK010000757.1:0-4498 GCA_964541355.1 uncultured Candidatus Obscuribacterales bacterium | reverse complement strand
GAAACCAGCGCTTCAATTTGCCAATCGTGAAAACAATTCCATCAGACTTGGATAGGAGCTTTTCGCCTGGCTGACCGTAGTCTGCAACTACCCAAATCGTGTCGAGCTTGTCCGGATCAATTCCGCGCGGTCTCAATGTCAGCGAGGCAAACTCGCTCTGCAACGGCGCAAAGCGAAACAGATCCTCATGGTCATTAGCTATGATGAACTGGATGAGCTTATTGCACAGACCACATACTCCGTCAAAAAAGACGATGTGCTTGCCTCTGGCAAGCTGAGCTCCGTCGAGTTGCTCCGACTGATCATGCTGTTGTGAACCCTGAGCATTCATTTTGTTTAACTGACTCAATTGGTTTCCCTGAGACTATGCCGTTCTTGACCTGAATGATTGCAATAATACGACAAAGGTAATATCAAAAGTCTTACTGAAGTATACGTGGTCGACTTTCTTAATGACGTTGTGCTCTCATTCTAGCTCTAGTAGAAATTAAGTGAACTTTGAGAGCGAAGTTTAGCAATTATTCTATGGAAGGCTTAAAATACGATGCTAAGTCTCTCTCAAGTTACTAGGCACCAAGTGAGGAAATACACATGCGTAAAGTAGTGCTTTCGACGCTAGCCGCGTTTCTGGTCTCAAGCGCCGTTCAATTACCATCCCAAGCGGCTGATGTCAGCGAAGTCGGACAACAGATCGTCAAGTTTCCGCTTGCCATGGGCTCCTTTGCAGCGGGCGCGATTTTTGGCACTCCCATTGCAGTTGGAAGAAAGGTTGCCAGCAATACCAAAGAGACCTGCGATCAAATCGGCGGAGACAGCTGTTGGAAGAAGGCTGCTGGCGGATGCGTTGCTCTTCCAGTCGGACTGTTCAAAGGTAGCATCGAAGGTATGTACCTTGGACCGAAGAATGCCCTTGTCAATTCCGGTGAGAAGCCCTTCAGCAAAGATTGCTTCAGCCTGGCTGAACTCGACTAAGGCTACGTAGTATCGTGAGTGGTGTCAGTTTCGAGCTGATTCCCCACGCGAAACACGACGGCGGTCAACACACAGAACAATGAGGTTTTTTTTTTTGAGGCCTTCTCGATGGCATCTGCTATCGGGAAGGCTGATGTTTGTGCAACTGGTATTGTGCCGCAACCACTCAGGGCTCCGAAGAAAAGCGCCATGAAGCTCATTGTCGGCGGAAAGAGCAATGGTGGCGCGCGCGCCGGCGAGCTCTCACCTGATCTGGTTTTAGGCTGACTTTGTGCTATTTATAGAATGCAATAGTTAGCCAAATAGGACCATAAGAGTTATTGACCAGGAGCGAATGGTAATCTTATCCAGGACACCGACATCGGACCTATCCGAGCGAAGCTGGCACATGCAAGGCGAATTTTATCTATTCATCAACTTCAAGCAGGCGGCCCAGTTCGGTCATGTCGGTTGGGGATTCTTGATGCGCGATGGCGTTACCTGTTTATACGGGGCGACTGATCACCTGTACCGGCATCACGAGATGGATTTGCTCGCATGGTTCGACTATATGTCTGTACCTCCGGGTGAACACACGGATTGGTGGTGCGGCTACGGACCAAAAGAGACTATGTTGAAAACGATGGGTGGTCGCAATAAGCACCATATCTGGTACCATGCTTGTCGGGCTGTTCCCGTACCGAATGCCAAGCCGGAAGACGCGGAGAAGGTTGCTCTATCGCATGAGAACGGAGGCTGGACGCTTTTGACGAACAACTGTGTTCAGCAAACCTACGAGATCATTGCTGCCTATGGCGCCGACTCGATCATTCCTAATCCCTGGCAAAATCCGTTTCGCCTGATTCCGCGAGTGTGGTTCAACTCCTTCGCAGGCGAAGTTTATTCCCTTAACGAATAGTCAGGGATTAATGTTGGCTTTGTTGGCGCTTATGCAAGCGAGCCAGAACTAATTAGAAGTGGATGCCGGGGATGCCGCCATAGCCTGGCATCATTCCGCTGTATCCACCTCCGCCGTAGCCGTAACCGTAACCTCCCATACCACCCATTCCGCTCATCATTGCACTGCTAGCCGCCATGGTACCGACCGAAAGTAGTGCATGGGCGAGACCTTTTAACAGTGGATGTCCGTGTCTTTGTTGGTCTTCCTGTTGCTGTTGTTGCTGCTGCGCCTGCGGATTTTGGATAGGTTGGTTATATTGGCTATTGGTGTCGGCGTAGCCGTTCTGATAAGGATATGTTCCTGTGTTCTGCCCGGCGGCATTTGCCGTATAGTTGGCGTATTGATTCTGTTGCTGCTGGGCTCCCTGAGGCGGCCAACTCGGAAAGCCGCCCCCCGCTCCCTGTTCGGGCGCTTGCTGGGCGACCTGTTGCGGGGCGAGCACATTCTGACCTGGATGGGAGTTGTGCATCAATTCGACTGCATTGACGAGAACTTTGATCTGCATGGGAATCGAAGCAGTCGTATCCACCGGCTCCGACGGGAAGACTGCTGCATCCAGCCTTTTGAGCCGATCGAGAAGCGGAGCATTGGCGAAGCTCCGACCAAAAACATGATTTTCCAACCAGGCCACTTGCGCGTCGTCAGGTGTAGCCATAGAAGGTGGTGCCCAGTAATCCTGACTGGCACCACCGGCTAGTGCCGGCGCCATGCCGTAAGAACCTGATGGATAGCCCTGTCCGCCGCCGGAGCCATAACTGGTGTATGCCGGTGCTCGAACGGAGTTGTTGGAATTGTCGTCTCCAGGGGAGTTGTAGTGAAGAACATTGCGAGGATCGACCAGCTGATCGACCGACTTGTGCATTCGTTTTTCGACATAGTCGCTAAGTCTCGTCACTCGGTCGCTCAAATCCGGGTCGCTGGACGCCTGCTTGAACGCTTTGATCTCGAGCTGATCGAGCCGTTTTGCAACAGGCGCGCCCTTGAATGTTTTGCCGAGCAGCAACTGCTCCATCGCATCGATCTTAGGATAATCCTCGGAAGTGTCTTCGTTATCGGATGCGGCAGTCTGTTGCGGCTGTTGATCGGCATCGCTTTGACTGGTATCAGCAGCGGCGCTGTTGTCCTGGGCCGCGCTTGCGCTCTCGGCCGGATCTGGCTTCGGCAGCGAGGCAACCAGGTCCTCGAGTCGTGACTCTTCATCACCCTGCTTCGCCTCACCAAAAACGAATTTCTCTAATCGTTCAATTCTGCTTTCGCTGCTATCGCTCTTGTATGTGTGCTCGAAAAAACGCATTTCGAGCGAATCCAGATTTTTCACATCATCTTTGTTCAAGCTCGCGGCCATGCCAGGTTGGGAAAGCATGATGGATAGAATGACGAGCATTAGCGAGACTACTTTGAAGATCGATCGCTGGTTAATGCACCGCAGCGCTCGCATTCCAAATTCAGAACAGCCAAAATTTTTCGATCGACTCTGACGCACCATGGTCTGCCCTTTGAGAAGTCTGTGCCCATCCAACCAGAACCGCCTCGCCTCGGCGCCTCTGGCGCCAGCCGAATCGGACTATCTCGCTGCGATTATAACTTACACCAGGCATTCGCGGTCTTAGACGTCGTCAATCGCTGAAGCCAAAAAGCAGTAAACGCCTGTCAACCAGGCGCTTACCAACCACTCGCTGCTCACTCAAAAAACTTATAGCTTGTAGAACCAATCTTGTTCTACGGAAGCGGCCTCGGGGGAGAAATCCATATCGTCTCCCTCAAGAATGAAGCCACAAAGCATGGCTTGAACATCAGGTGAATACGTACCTTGCTGGGGCTGATCTTCATCCGAAGTAGCCTGCTTTTCGAAATCTTGAAAGAATTTCGCACGAACGTTCTGTGCCAGTTTGCCGTTCATAGTAACAACCCCCACTCCAGTAGCTCACTCTGGAGGCGCGTTCAATATGGATAACCAATTTCCGATGTTGCGATATTACTTGTCAAGTGTGACTAATATGTACCTTTAATCAACAGTTCCGCGCTGCTGAGAGGAATTGGTTAATGCGGCAATGGTGTGGCTTTCGACCTCCTCCGACCCGGCTGGATCAAGTGCATATATAAGGATCTGAAGCTGGAATTCGTAATCGGTATTGGGGGTTTCTGATATGAGCCCACTTTACTTTGGAAAGCTAACCAAAACTTGACCGCTTCGGCGAATTAGAGTGTCAAAAAACGGAGGCACCATAAGGAAGAGGCATCCAGTTGTTTTGGATGCCCCGTCCGGCCCTCGTTCGTTGTGCTATGGGGAAAAGCAAATGCCACCATGATTGATGGCACGTGTGGAATGTCAATCGGCGACATCCACCACCATGCCAGTGCGGCAAAATCATTTCTTTCGGTACTTGATAAGTGTGTTTTTGGCTAACAGTATTATGGTAACAGCGCTTCTTGGCAACGAGCTGTTCTTTAAGACTGAATTAGCAATTCTGCCGATAAACTCAGGTGTTGCCGTCAGGCAACAGCAGTGGTTATCTTAGTGCGGAAATGATGATCCCTAAAGAGGTGGTTGCAATCATCGAAGCAAATACGATTAACAGCATATTG